>CAZNFE010000462.1:0-2658 GCA_964571945.1 uncultured Pseudomonadales bacterium | reverse complement strand
ACGGCGACGAGAAGGCATACGACACCTACGAGGTTATGGTGACTGCACCGGCTATTGATATTGTCTACATCGGTACCCCTGGCGATGTACACAAGGAACACAGCCTGATTGCTATGCAAGCTGGCAAGCACGTACTGTGTGAAAAGGTGCTCGCGAACACCGTGGGCGACGCCCAGGAAATGTACGCCGCTGCAGAGCGGCACAATGTGATGTTACAGGATGGCGTGTGGTCGCGTTTCTTTCCCGCAGTCGAGCATGCACGTCACCTCATAGAGGAGGGCGCCATCGGTGACGTGGTGATGGTGCTGGCAGACTTTGAAGTGTTGTATACCACGCAAGCCGTGACGCTCGCCTACGGTGATGCCAAGCCGACCCACATACATGTGAGGGGGAAGTGGGGCGGTGCCGGGGGCGCCATGTTGGAATTTGAAAACAACCGGTTTGCCAACCTGACATTCGTTACCTTTCCCAGCGAGTTTCCGGAAGTGACCGAATTTGTCGGCACCAGGGGTCGCATCACGCTTGAACAACCTGCCCATTGCCCGACGGGGCTGACGGTGCGCATACCGCCGGTGACGCCGTCCCGTTACATGGGCGGCAATACGCCGTCACCGCTGCAACGGTTTGAATACCCACTGCCAGATTCGATCCGCATGCCGCGACCATTTCCTAACCAGCAGGGCTTTATCTATATGGTTGAAGCTATCCATCGATGCCTGGCTGCGGGTCTGCGAGAGTGCCCGCAATTCAACAAGGCGGAGTCATTGCATCTGCTGGAAGTGATTGGCGCCATCAATAATCTGAGGGCGATATCCTGATCTGGATTGGGGAGCTGAATCGCTGCAGTTTTGCCAATTCCCCACCCAATCGGTAGTATTGGGTTTCTAGTATTCCACCGGATTCATTATTCAGCAAGGTGATTCCAGAAAGCACGGATGACGTTGAAAGGGCACATAGAATGGCTGAAAATGCCAACCAAATTCACGAAGTCGATGACGACCTGTTGGCGGCAATCGACTACTGTTACCAGCAGGGCTGGACCGATGGCCTGCCTGTGGTACCTCCGGAAGCGGGACGCGTAGACAGCATGCTCTCGTTGGAGGGACGTCCATCTGAAACGGTTTTGGTATCGCATCCGGCCACCGGTCTGGATTGCACGATCCACGCTGCTGCGGTGAATGCCGTGATGGCTGGTTGTCTGCCGGAATACTTTCCCATTATCGTCGCCGCACTCGAAGCCATGGCTGAGCCAACCTTTAATTTTCATGGCAGCACCGCCAGCACCGGCGGGTCCGCACCTCTTCTTATCGTTAGCGGTCCGATTGTCGATGAGATCGGCATGAATGCAGGCGTTAATCTGTTTGGTCCGGGAAATCGAGCGAATGCCACGATCGGCCGTGCAGTACGGCTGATACTGCTGAATGTTTTCAAGATGGTGCCGGGAATAGCCGACAAGTCGACTCAGGGTCACCCGGGTAAATACAGTTTCTGCATCGGCGAACGGGCCGACAGGAATCCCTGGCCTGCTCTACACGAGGAACTTGGCTACCCGGAAGGTGTGAGTTCAGTCACAGTTTACGCTGGCGCCGGATTTCTGAATGTAGAAAACCACGGTGGCAACTCACCGGAAGCGATTCTAATCACCATTGCGGACGCGATGGCCAACTATGGCTGCATCAGCTTGGGTCAATCAGTGGTAGTGCTTTCGCCGGAGCACGCTGAAATCGTAGCCAGCACTGGCTGGGACAAAGCACAGGTGCAGCGCTATCTATTCGAGCATGCCAGCCGGTCGGTTGAGGGGATGAAGCAGATCGGCAAATACAGGCAGGAGGAACACGGCCGTCAAACGGAGGATGAGGTGCATCGGGGGCTGAACCCGGAAGATATTCTGGTAACCGTTGGGGGTGGTGATGCAGGTGGTCATTCCGCTTTCATACCCTCCTGGAGTCGGAGCCGCGCTTCAATTATGCAGTCAAAACCGGTTGGCGTTTGTCTGGATTGTGACTAATCAAATCAACTTGGACCACAATTATGAAACTTATCGATCCAACTGTTCAGGGACCGCAAGCACAATATCAGCGCGCTCCCAGGCTGGCGAGCGTTGATGGGCTGACCGTCGGCCTGCTTACCAACGGCAAGGTCAACGCTGATGTTCTGCTGAATGAGACAGCTGCACTGTTTGCCGATCGCAACAACTGCCAGATGACGGAACTATTCTGGAAGCGAAACGCCAGCGCACCGGCGGAACCCGCCACGCTGGCGAAGGTGGCTAGTCAATGCGACTTCTTGCTGACAGCGATGGGAGACTGAGGGAGCTGTTCAACGTGCAGTTTGCATGACGGCATCTCTTTCGAACAACTGGGCAAACGGGCCGTGGTGGTCTGCACCCATCCCTTCGAAGTAACCGTAAAGAATATCGCCCGGATCATGGGGCTGCCAGACTATCCGTTCGTCATGGTCGAGCACCCGATCGGCAGTCGAACCCTGGATGAAATCAAGGTGCGTGCCGCAGACGCCTACCAGCAGGCGTTGAGCATTCTTATTGCCGATTAACGGTTACGAACCGCGTTTCCGGCTCTATTCTTCTTCACGGGCTGCCTGCGTGAATTGTGTGTCAGTTGGCATTATCGGCTGTCGGGTTCAGCTTGGGCTAGCCGC
>CAZNFE010000461.1:0-2660 GCA_964571945.1 uncultured Pseudomonadales bacterium | reverse complement strand
CCCCTCCCGGTTCTGACCGATTCATAGCGATGAACCCCTTAAGTAAGTGCCATTCGGGTCGGAGTAAAGTGCCGGAGTAGATGGATTAATCAATCACAATTGGTTGGTTTTGGCAGACCTGCGATTTTATTGAGCAGCCTTAACGGGTGGTTGGGAAACAGCGTTAAAATATGAATACTGTGTCCTTTGTCTTCACCGAATTTGTCTCTTACCAGTCGCACGAATACACGCATGGTTGGCGATATTTTGTAGGTTGAATAGAATTCACGAATGAGTTGGATAAGTTCCCAGTGACTGTCAGTCAACAGAATTCCTTCTGCCTGAGCTAACTGGGTAGCGACACTGCTTGACCATTCTGAAAGATCTTTTAGAAATCCTTCTCGATCCGTATTGAGCTTACCCGATGAGGAGTTCATGTTGGCCCTGCGCTTGTCCGATTATCCCGATACTAGAACCAACTGATCACTTTTTTATGGCTTGCTGTCAGTTCCACAAACCCCGCATAGCCTACAGCAACGACTGAAGGCAATAGTTTATCCAATAGCCCGCGGGCTTCCAGATCTGGCGCCAGAGCGACAATTCTCGGGTTGGCTGTCGCAACCAGGTCGGCACACTCGCCGTCTCTCAGAGCACCATATACGCCATCTTCAATCAGCAGTACGGTATCTTCATGGCTCGCTGCGCTAAGGCAGGAAAGCAACGATTGATCGGAGTATGGTGATTTGTTTACCGTATGCAGAATCATATTAGAAACTCAATACCACGTCATGTTCCTGTAGTAGCTTTGTAATTTTCGAGTCGGAAACCAGATCCGCGTCCAGCAACAGATCATTCGTTACCAGGCCTCGTTGCTTCATTGCAGAAGATGAAACATAGATATTCTTGACATCATATTGTTTCAGCACGCGGAACGTAGGTGAATAATCTTTGATCTCGAGGGTGTCTGCACGTTGACCACTCTGGATCTGAAATATCCCGTCATCAAGGAAAAGTAAGGAAACCTGAACAAATGCAGAGGCCATCAGAACAACATCGAGTGCTTCCCTGCCAAATGAGGTACCGTAGGGTGCATGCCGAGTAATAATGAGAAAATTCTTCATGTGCAAAATTCAAATTCTATTATCAGGGTCCGAATGTAACCAATCTGTCTGAATGGATACCCGCATCGATCAGCTGTCCCAATCCGGATACCGTAAAGTTTTTAGCGATATTATTGGTCTCCATCTCGTATCTTCGTGATTCAGTTTCATCCAGCATGCCTCTCCTCAGAGCGGATGCAACACAAACAACCAGTTCAGTACCGTGTTGTTCAGCAAAATCTGACCATCTTCGGGAAATATTAATCTCATCCTGTGGTGGCACGGTAAGTCGATTGGCGTTGTATACGCCATCGTGATAGAAAAAAACACGGTATATCTGATGCCCCTGATGCAATAGTTCGCAAGCGAATTGATAGGCCGTGTCCGTAGCCTGATACGTATAAGGTGCACCGTAAACTGCCAACGAATAAATCATCAAGCAACCATCACCGAGTGAATGGATGTAAAAAAAAGCCCCGGAATATCAGGAACCCGGGGCTAATTATTTGTCGAGTCACAGGAATCGCTTAATCATCACCACTGAAGGCACCGACCAGGCTTAACAGGGCGACAAAGAGATTGTAAATATCAAGGTATAGCGCAACAGTGGCCATGATGTAATTGGTTTCACCATTGTGAATAATTCTGCTGGTATCAAACAGTATGAATCCTGACATCAACATAACAATCGCAGCAGACAATGCCAGTTGGAGGCCTGAAATATACAAGCCGAAGAAGGATCCCACAAACATGAGCAACATGGCGCCGATAACTACCATCAAGCCAGTAAACAAAAAGCCTCGCATGAACGAAAAATCTTTTTGAGTTGTCAATGTATACCCAGAAAGTGACAAAAAGATCACACCCGTGAGCCCGATTGACGTCATGACGGCTTCACTTCCACCAGAGGTCTGCAGATAAAAACCAATTATCGGGCCAAGAGAAAAACCAAGTATCCCGGTAAATGCGAACACCAGTGCTATTCCCCAACTGCTATTTTTGAATTTACTGATTGCAAACAACAATGCGAATGACACGAGCAGTGGCATAAATCCCATATAGGGTGCGTTGATCGCAATTGAGACTGCCGTCATTGCTGCACTAAAGAGCAATGTCATTGAAAGCAGCATATAGGTGTTTCGAAGTACCTTATTAGTAGCGAGTGCAGTTTCGCGATTTGTTTGTACTGCAATTCGAGCATCGGCCATCTCTTTCTCTCCTAATTCAGGGGGGCTAGTCGATAGAATTCTATATTCAATCAGTGAAATTTCAAGCGGTTGTTTTCGTGCGTACAGATATCGAAAATACAATGTATAACCAGGTTAGACTAGGCAATAACAAAATAATTCCATATCCAGGTAACACTTAACTGATAAAAACGATCCTCCGGCAAAGCCGGAAGTAATTCGATCCGAAACTCCCCAAAGGGGCTGATGATCGATGAAAGCGAACAGATCGCAGCATGGCATGTGGCTGGCGGTACCCTTGAACGGACACCGACAAATCTCCCCGGCAGGGGTGCGGGGTCGGCTTCAGGACACCCATTTGGGGTCATTCAGACAAGAGTCCACACGCCCTCAT
>CAZNFE010000460.1:0-2660 GCA_964571945.1 uncultured Pseudomonadales bacterium | reverse complement strand
GTTTTTTACCTGGCTTTCGACAGCAAAGACCGCTGGTTCATTACCAACATGTCGGATAACGCGATCTACGAAGTCTATCGCGACACGGGTAAGCTGCGAAAGGTAGTAGGTGGACCACTAACGACACCGGCAGGTATCTCGCTGGATAACAACACTTTGTACGTGGCTGACCTGTTCAGCCTGAGTAAAGTAAACGTCAAGACCGGCGTGGTGAGTGACGTGTCTCGTCTCATATCCGATCACGAATATCCGGTTTCAATCACTGCCAATGGTGCACACATCGTCATCGGCAGTTCCAATGCCGGGATGGTGCAGGGCTACGATAAGCAAACCGAAAAACGCGTCTGGCGCTGGATGGGATTCAGTGCGCCGGGCGGTCTGGCAGAGTTGCCTGATGGTGCAGTGATCGTGGCGGAAACCGGGGCCGGTAAGATCACGAGAGTATCCCCTGGGGATGGGAATACCCGAGAAGTACTAGCGGAGAACCTGACAGAACCCATGGGGCTTGCCCTCTCCGCTGATGGCAAACTACTCTATGCCGCCGACGCGGGTTCCGGCAAGATCATTCGGATCGATCTTGACAGTAAAGCACAAACCATTGTTAAGCAGGATCTGGACATGCCTGAAGCTGTGACCATCGACTCCACCGGATCCCTGTTAGTTGCTGAAGTGGGTGCCAGACGACTACTCAGAATTCCACCTTCCGGGACAACTGAAATTATCGCCAGAGAACTTCCGGTCGGACTGAAAGGATATCCTTCATTACCGCCAAGTTTCATACCGACTGGTATTGCAGTAAGCGATCAGGGAATCGTCTACCTGTCATCCGACATCAAGAATGAAATTCTGCAGATTACTCCGCAACCATGACTTCCGACTTTGAACTGATCTGTTACTGAGCAGGCAACTGGCTGGCAGTGCCAGACCGGGCCAGCCTGCTCACCAGGTCGCTATTCCTGGAGGTAGACCACAGACGCAGGTTGATGAGACCGGATACGATTGCCAGACCGCTCAGCAGACCAATCCAGAATCCATAGATACCCATGGGGTCTCCCAAAAGGCCAAACCCCAGCGTGCATCCCACGGGTAAACCAACAATCCAGTAACCAAACAGGGTAATCCACATGGGTGCCTGGGTATCTTTATATCCCCTTAATACACCCAGAGCGGTCGCCTGGGTATCGTCAAATATCTGGTAGACTGCCACAAACACCATCAGTGTACTGGCTATCACAATTACCTCGGGGTCATTCGAGTAGAGTGATGCGATCTGCTCTCGAAATAACACGATCAGTACTCCGGCTATAATCGCTACGCCAAGCGATGCTTTCATTGCAACAGCACTGGTTTGCCGTGCCAGCGCCAACTCTCCGGCGCCTATGTTAAATCCAACGCGAATGGTTGCAGCCATGCCGAGGGCCAGCGGCAACATATACGTAATTCCGCCCAGGTTTGCAGCAATTGTATGGGAAGCGACGATGCTCGCACCCAATCTGCCCAGAAGGATCGTTGTCAGAGAGAACATCCCCATCTCCAGGAAAATTGTTGCACCGATCGGCGCACCTATTTTTACCAGCGGCAGTATCTGTTGCCAGGCAGGCCAGCTAAACTTTCTGTGCCATCCGATGAGATCGAATCTGGGTTGCAGAACCACGATCAGAATGAATAGCAACTCGAACCACATCACGATGGCGGTGGCCACGCCACAACCCACCCCACCCAACCTGGGCGCACCCAGATAACCATACATAAAGATGAAATTGAGTGGTATTTTGAGCAGCAACGCACCGATGGCGATATACAGACCTGGCCTGGTAAATCCCATGCCTTCTGCCAGAAATCTCAATACAAAGTACGCCATCAAACACGGCACCCCCCAGGCCGTAGCTTTCAGGTATGGAACCGAGACCCTGACCGCTGCAGGGTCAACGTCCATCAGCGCATAGAACGGTTCCGCGTGGGTTATCACCAGACACACAATGCAGGCAGCAACCATAGCCATCCAGAGAGCCTGTCGGATTACTGCTCCTATCTCGCCATACCTGCGGGCACCATTAAACTGTGATACCGTGGGCGTTACCGCCTGCAATACACCCATCAGCAATAACATTACAGGCCACAAAACGCTGCCACCGAGTGCGATGCCCGCCAGATCGGCTGCACCTAAGCGGCCAGCCATTACCGTGTCCAGCACTCCCATGGCCATCTGCGCTAATTGGGCACCCATGAGGGGCAGACCCAGGCGCAACAGATGAGAGAACTCACCGTCGTTCTGTGCTGCATGAATTTCAGGGAATTTTTGATCCATTGAATCAGGAATCCGGTGGCGGCATCGAAAAGGACGCACATTGTGCCATCATTGGTACGCAGATGCATAGATAGATCACAAATGATCCAACCGGCAGAGCTTGCGGTGTTTCGCTTTCGATAAAGCTGGACAGATGTGATACAGCGGTTATAATACCCGTGTATTTTAGTCAAGTAATTGATGGGCGCACCCTGAATTGCTACCCATCGGTTACTGGCTGATTAGCATTGACAGATGCTAGGAGCCTGACCGAGAACAGATTGGCCTACTGTGGCGGCTGCACATTGGCCCATTTTCCCGCTCATTCTCGTTAAATAGTCACCACTATTCGCCGAGATGTCGGACCACTCAA
>CAZNFE010000459.1:0-2663 GCA_964571945.1 uncultured Pseudomonadales bacterium | reverse complement strand
CTTGACCAGTGTTGAGCCGTTCACCGGTGAATCCAGGTTCACATCAGCAACCTGTAGAGCCCAGCCCTCATCCATCAGATGCACCGAGTTACTGCCTGACTTGATACGTCCCGAATCCTTGAGCGTTCTTGGCAATGGTGCATCGGTCACAAATGGCGCATTCGGGTCGACAGGGTTCCACTCGAATTTGCCGAACAGTTTCGTATCGAGGAAATAATCGTGTGCAGTCACAAAGTATTTCAAGGTCTCCGTCGTCTTGCCGAACTCATATTCGCCATAGCTAATCAGGTTATCCTTGAACAACTCTTTGCCCACTGTATCCGCCAGGTTGTCGATGCGGGTATGCATGACCGTGGGCGAGAACCAGCCAAAAGTCTCTTCCGGCCCGTCCGGCTCGATTCCCAACAGATGTCGAATACGATTATTAAGCTCACTTCGTAACTTGGGATTAGCCAGCAACTTATCCTTGAGCGGGTTACTCGCACCAAGGTCCGGTGGATAGTAGTACTGGAAATTGTCGTTCCAGATCTTGTAGGGCTTCTCGACATACGGGTCGTAAGTACGACCAAATGTCAGGTTATAGTCCCAGGGCACAATCAGCCACTTGTGTTTACCCGGATCACGATAGAGCCAGTAGTTTTTATTATAGGTATCGCCATTGCTCAGAATGCCATTCACCAGCACCCAGTTAATCACGGAATCAGCATCAAATATTTTCGGCAACTCACTGTGCCACAGCTCGGTCGGCGTATCATTGACCCGCCGGGCCATCTCCGCCAGATGACTGAAATCATCGGGCTTACCGGTAATTTTCACAAAGCATTGATCAATATTCTCCGTGCTCTTCAGGTCACCACAATACGATGCATCAATTGGCTGGAAAAACTCACCCTTCAGATCGAGATTATTCGCAGTCAGGAAATTTGCCCCCATCCACTCAATTGAAAGATAAAGACCGATTTTCTCACCATTGTTGAAAATAAGGCGAGTGAAATGTACTTCAGGCACTTTCATGCCAAGGGCCGCCATCATCTTCCAGGCCATCCATTCACGCATCATGGCCTTATCAGAGGCCATCGAACGCAGAGCCAGACGCTGACGCCCATATGATCTGCCGCCGTCCTTATCCAGCTTGATCATCACCGACTTCTTGCCAAACACACGGGTGGAACTGCCCAGCACCTTGATAGATCCATACATGGAATGCTGAAGCGTTCCGCGACGTGTACGCATCTCCATCGGAAATGCCGAAGTATCGTAGATTCCTTTCTCCATCAGGGCTTCCAGGTCATCACTATCAATCGTGATATAGAGCTCTTCCACCGGGATACGGTAGCGCGCCTGTTCCAGCGCCACATATGAGAAATTGAATTTCTCACCGTGGGAGATGCGACCCTTATAGCTGCCAATGTTCGACTTGTTGATGATATGATCGCCAAACACGTGCCTGACCTCAGGCTTGATCTCCTTCAACATCGATGCAGGTATCCAGCCGGCTTGCCGGCCATCTTTCCCTGGGTCCACATGCGCCCAACCAATTTTGTTTTCAAGAACAGTAACTGTCTCGCCTGCAGCCACCCAGCCCTGAACTCCGGATTTCTCGTCCGCATCTTCCCGCAGGTTTGCAGTCACCTTCACTTCGAACTGATTAGGATTGGTGCTTGGAATATCCACAGCAGGCTCAGCCAATGGAGAAACCTGGGCAGTCACAAGCATGCCCGTATTAACCCATCCCAACTTATTGCTCAGGGTCATACGAACCTGTGACCAGTCTCCTTTGCGTTCGACCACTCTGGCGGTCTCATTTCGGGCAGCCCAGCCAATGGTATCGAACTGTTTGCCGGGTGCTGCGCGAAGATCCGTTGTCTCCTTGAAGAAGAAAAGAGGTGCGGAACTCTTTTCTGCCACCTTGTCACGAAATATTGGCATCCGGACCCGACCAGCAGTTTCAACATTGATCAAATCGGTCCAACCCAAACGCTGACTTTCACTCATCCTCACTTTCACCCAGTCGCCTTGCCGCTCCAGCTCCACTGCCGTGGCATCAACGCCGGCATATCCAACCACTTCCTGGATCACGCCCGGGGCAGCATGCAGATCTGCTTTCCTTAAGAATCGAAGCAGATTGGTTGCATCCGGATCGAATTCGGCAACATCACCGGCTGTATTTTCATGCATGGATGCAGAATCAGCAGGCATCTGGGGCATCGGAGTTTCGGAGGCAGGATTAACCGCCTGCTCTGTAGCAGAAACCGACTCTGCAGTGGAAGCCTGCTCTGCAACGGTCTGATCCGGAGCAGCACCTGACTGACCCTCCGGAACAAGTCCGGCTGATTGGGTATCGATATTCTCCTGTGGTACAGACTTATCAAACGAGGAGCGGTGAACCCAACCTTCACGCTGACTCTCCTGCATACGAACATGGAACCAGTCACCCTGCTGCCCCAGCACTACCCCGGCAGCAGCAATACCAACCCAGCCGACTACAGAAGTATCACTTCCTGGCCCGCTATGCATCTGCGACTGACGGCTGAATTGCAATGTTTCGGAACTACTATTGACTGCTGAAACAGTGCTGGCCTCGGTACCCTGCTCTGCCGCAGCCTGTTCTGCCGCAGCCTGTTCTGCCGCAGCCTGTTCTGCCGCAGCCTGTTCTGCCGCAG
>CAZNFE010000458.1:0-2665 GCA_964571945.1 uncultured Pseudomonadales bacterium | reverse complement strand
CAGATTCCTGTCTCTCGCCACACAAACACAAGCCCTGCCCTGCCTCGACTCGCGCTTTCACGGATAGCGACATGCGTCGAATATCCGCGTGATGGATAATGGTCACGGCTCCCGGCGCATCCCCTCTGACTGCTGATCGTGACTGTACTCTTTCCTTGGCATATTCCCTGGCCAATTGATAGGCCCGGTCTGCAACTGCGATGCTCTGCAGTGATACAGCCAGACGTTCGTTATTCATCATGGTAAACATGGTGGCGATGCCTTTACCGATTTCACCGATCAGATAGCCCACAGCGCCCTGGTCTTCGCCATAGGACATCACACAGGTAGCACAACCGTGGATTCCCAATTTTTCCTCAAGAGCAATACACTGCACATCATTGCGCTCACCGAGGCTGCCGTCTTCATTCAGCAAAAATTTTGGTACCAGGAACAGCGACACACCCCGGGCACCTTCTTCTGCATCAGGGGTCCTGGCCAGCACCAGATGAATGATGTTATCGGTTAGGTCCTGCTCTCCCCAGGTAATGAAAATCTTCTGCCCCTTTAGCAGATAGTGATCTTCTTGAGGGATCGCCTGGGTTTTCAGTGCTCCCAAATCTGAACCTGCCTGTGCTTCAGTCAGATTCATGGTTCCACTCCATTCCCCGGAGATCAATTTAGGCAGATAGAGCGCTTTCTGATCTTCCGTCGCATGGGTCAGCAGCAGCTCAATGGCACCGCGAGACAGGATCGAGCACAAACCCCAGGACATATTCGCACCATCCCACATCTCCTGCACGATTGCACTCAGGATCCAGGGTAACGATTGACCACCATATTCCTGTGGAAACGCGAGTGTCATCCAACCCGCTTCGATAAATTGCTGGTACGCATCACGAAAACCATCCGGCGTCTGGACTTTGCCATTACCCAGATGCGAACCCTGCAAATCAGCGCTATGATTGATTGGTGCCAGTAAATCCGCGGCAAATCGTGCTGCTTCATCCAGAATCGAACTGACAATATCCGGGCTTGCCTCTTCATTGCCCGGTAATCCGTTTATCTTTGAGTACTCAGCCACATGATTCAATGTGAACTGTATGTCTTTAAGTGGTGCATAAAACATCGATTTTCCATCCGTTATAAGACTTACTTAAACGCTCTGATCGTCTGCTATTCTGATTTTGTCTAATTTGCCTGCAGTGAAACTAACATCCCGGTGCATCGCTGATACCAGAGCCGCACAGGATGGTAACAAAGATTATTCGGCCGATAAAAATTATTTGTAGATGCAGGTCAATAAAACATGAAATAGTTCCTGTACTACAAATCGCTATGCCCACATGCAATGATTTGTGTATGCTGTTGCAGCCGATGGCACCCGGCAGTGCAGAGTAGACGGATGCAGGAAAATAAATAAGCCCCGATGAATATCCTGATCGACATAATCATGCCGGTGTTCGGCCTGGCAATCCTTGGTTACCTGGCAGCAAGATTAGGTTGGTTCGAAGAGTCCGGGATTAAAGGACTCTCCAGCTTTGTATTCAACTTCGCTATCCCGGTGATGCTGTTTCGCACGATTGCCACGGCACAACTGCCAGACAGCATTCCCTGGGATTATCTGCTTTCCTATTATCTGAGTGCATTGTTGCTGTTTGCTATCGGCATTCTGTTGGGTACCCGGGTTTTCCACCAGAGCCGAAGCAAGACCGGGATATTTGGTATGGGCGCTTCCTACTCGAACGTTGTTTTGATGGGAATACCTCTGGTAGTAACCACGTTCGGAGAAATTGCCATAGTACCTTTATTCCTGATCATCTCGACCCATGCAGCAGTTATGTTCTTTACTACCACCACCGTCATGGAAGCGGGCAAGGGGAACCTGGACCAATTACGTCACTTGCCCTGGCAAACCGTCAAGGTGCTCAGCCGAAATGTCATCGTACTGGGACTGCTGGCCGGCCTTGGCTTTAATCTGTTCGGTTTGACCATACCCGGTGCACTCGACCCAATCGCCAGGTCGCTGAGTGGCGCAGCTTTGCCGTGTGCGGTCTTCTCCATGGGCGCATCTCTCAGTCAGTACCCGGTACGCGGCAGTCTTCGAGAAGCGGCCGTTCTGATTGGATTGAAAAATGTCATTCATCCGGTACTTGTATGGTTCATGGCCAGCCAGGTATTCACACTGGATTCGATTTGGGTGGCAACAGCTGTGTTGTTGGCAGCGTGTCCAATTGGTATCAACACCTACCTGTTTGCACAAAAATACAATGCACTCGTTACACCTGTTGCGGCGGCGGTCGTGTTGTCCACAGGTTTATCCTTCCTCAGCCTGAGTATTATCTTGCTACTGATGAATGTCAGGTGATAAAACTGATAGCGTAAATAAATCGCCACAACAACAGCCACACAAATTGATGAATCTTTTACTTGACACTGCACAGTGATGCCAAATAGCCTGTAAGCATACTGACTATCAGCATTGACTACAGATGATCCCATCCTCAGGAAATCTGACCAAGGGGCAGCTTGTTTCCTATGCCCTGCCCGCCTTTCCAGCTTCCCTGCTGTTGGTTACGGTCGCTATCTTCCTGCCAAATTTCTATACCGACGACCTGGGGGTCACAGCCGGTATGCTGAGCTGGGTCTTTCTGATTGGCAGATTCTGGGATGCAATTACCGACCC
>CAZNFE010000457.1:0-2674 GCA_964571945.1 uncultured Pseudomonadales bacterium | reverse complement strand
TTTAGCGCTTTCGAGTGCTTGAAACGATTGTTGGATTTTTTGGGTTTCTCCGTTACCTGCTGCGAATTGGGAAGGGGCAGGTGCAGAACTTTTTGATAGTCTTCCAGATCACCGTCGAATTCGGTTACGGATTGATTGTGTACTAATAAAAATTGGTCGACCGTGTTGCGAAGCAGATGCCGGTCGTGGGACACAATTACCATCGCGCCATGAAAGCTCTGTAAAGCGACCGTGAGAGTATGACGCATTTCGATGTCGAGATGATTAGTGGGCTCGTCCAGCAACAGCAAATTGGGTTTTTGCCAGGCGATTATTGCAAGTGCCAGCCGTGCTTTTTCTCCCCCCGAGAAATTAGCTACAGGTTCCAGAGATTTGTCACCAGTAAAACCGAATCCACCGAGAAAGCTCCTCACCCGTTGATCAGGAATGGCTGGATCAATTCGCTGCAAGTGGAGTATTGGAGATGCGGTCATATCCAATTCGTCTACCTGGTGTTGTGAGAAATAGCCAGTTCGCAGATGCAATCCCTCTGTTCTTTCGCCTGCTAACAGATCCAGCTCACCAGCCAAAGACTTTATCAAGGTGGATTTACCATTACCATTGGCACCGAGTAGACCGATTCGATCACCAGGGTGGATAGACAGGGTGACCTGTCTAATAACGCAAGTATCCTCATATCCAAGTCGGCCCTTAAAGAGGCTGACCAGCGGGCTTGAAGTGCTCTCCGCCTCAGGAATCTGAAATTGAATGGGATTATCAACATGGGCTGGGACGATTAGCTCCATGCGTTGTAGCGCTTTGATTCGGCTTTGAGCCTGTTTTGCTTTGGTAGCTTTAGCTCGAAATCGTGCTACAAATCCTTGCATATGGGCTATCTGTTGCTGCTGTCTGACGTAGCTCGCCTGTTGTTCGGCAAGCCTGGCGGCACGTAGATGTTCAAACGCGGAATAATTCCCAGCATACAGATCAATGGTTTCATGATGGAAATAAGCAATGCGTGACACAACTTCATCCAGGAATTCTCTATCGTGAGACACCAGGAGCAGTGTACCCCGATAATTCTTCAGCCATTCACTCAGCCAGATTATCGCGTCGAGATCCAGGTGATTGGTGGGCTCATCCAGTAACAGTAGATCGGAAGGACACATTAGCGTTTGTGCAAGATTCAATCGAATCCGCCAACCACCGGAAAACTGGCTGACTCTGTTCTGAAATTCATGCCGGGCAAAACCAAGCCCAAGCAGTAAACGTTCAGCTCTGGATACAGCAGTGTATCCATCAATACTATCTAGCTCCTCATGTAACTGGGCCAGTTCACTGAATTGCTGCGCGGCTTCCACTCTCTCGATGGATTGCTGAATCGTGCGCAGGGCAGTGTCCCCATCCAGAACATAGTCAATTGCGGCTCGATCTGTAGCAGTTGCCTCCTGGGCCATATGTGCAATTCGCCAGGAAGAGGGTAGATAGAGGTCACCGTGATCTGGGCTAAGTCGGTTGAGCAGTAATTCGAACAAGCTGCTTTTTCCCACTCCGTTTGCACCTATCAGCCCGATTTTCTGACCGTCAAACACCGTGAGCGACACATTACTCAAGAGTAGTTGTCTACCCCGACGGAGTGCGAGATCTGTGAATTTAAGCATAGTAGTAATTAATGGTATTTCAGGTCGCGAATTCTAGCATCTGACCAGCGGGTTCTGTATCGGTGTTTGTGTCGTCATGGGTGCTATAACCTTGACTCAATGGAATTATTGTAAGCGAATACCCCCGGTTTAGCCGGAGCATTGTTATTGCATACCATCTGCAATATGGCAACCATTCGGAGAATATCGTAACCTGTATCAAGGCGTTCAGTTTCCGGGGAAAGGGATGAGATGTGTACAAATTAATGCTTGTACTGTTACTGGTTGCACTGGCTAGTTTATTTTTTCTGCATGGACCCAGTGGAAAGCCATTCCTGACATGGGGGGATTTCAAACCCGACGAAAAACTCACCGGACAGATCTCGGAATTGTTGGAAGACACCCAGTCAGAGAGTCAGAACCAGCCCACAGAAGTATACAAGTGGCAGGACAAAGATGGTGTTTGGCAGTTTTCCAATCGTGCAGAGGATGCTGTTGGAGCAGAGACCATCGAGCTTGACGGGGCAATTAACACCATGGCTCCTCTGGCAGCATCCGCTGAAAAGTCACCCGTAACGACGAAGCAAACTCCGGCACTACCAATTCCATCACTCACCACTGTTCCGATTGATCAGGCGCTGGATACGATCAATCAGGCAAAGCAATTGCAACAGACGATCGATAAACGAAAATCTGATCTGGATGAAGCAATCAGGGGCAACCAGTGATGAAATCAGGATGATCTGAATAGCTGATACAACGAGATGATCATGAGTCCGGCAAAAGCCACCAGGACCCATCCAGGCATGCTGATACCAAATAGAGTCCAGAGAATTTCGGCGCAGCTGCCATCTCCTTTGAGTAACATCTGCAGCACTTCAAGAATGGGAAATACATCCAGCATATAGTCAAGGTCTGGACCACAGGCGGGTACCTGATCAGCCGGCAGGCTTTGGAGCCATAACTGGCGAATGGAGACTAGTGCACCACACAATGCCGCCAGGGCCATCGACGATATATAGAACATGAATCTAGACAGCATACGTCTAGTTGCT
>CAZNFE010000456.1:0-2687 GCA_964571945.1 uncultured Pseudomonadales bacterium | reverse complement strand
GTGAACCAGTTGCATGGAACAGGGGTACAGCGAGTAGCGCGGCAGGCTTGTTTGGCGGTGGTTCGAGAATCACCGCAGGATCGTCATCAAGCGGCTTGTTGTCCAGCTCCCAGGATAATAGTGCGGAGATGATGTTTCGATGATTTGAGACAACTCCCTTCGGGTGATCGGTAGACCCGGAGGTGTAAAAAATAGTAGCCGGATCACTTGGCTCCAGTTGAACCGCTGGCATTTCGGTGGCATTTGATGCTGCCAGAAGATCATTCAGATCCGGAATTTCAGCATATGGTCTTTTTTGCGGTCGGATCGCGATGACCTGGATGTCAAGATTCGCGTAGACGGACTCAAGTCGGTCGAGGCGTTCCTGATCAGCGAACAATACCTTACTGCCACTGTTGGATAATCCGTAGGCCATTTCATCTGCCAACCAGAGGGCATTCATGGACACCGCGATTGCACCAATGGAGATGACTGCATTAAAAATCATCACCCATTCCGGGTAATTCCGCATTGAGATAGCAACTCGATCACCCTTTTGAAGACCATAATCATCGATCAGTATGGTGGCTATTTGAGCCGATCGCTGCCAGGTTTCTTCGAACGTATAGCGGTCTTTTTCATAGACCAGGAAGGTTTCATCGCTGCGTGCAGCGTGGAAAATGTCTCTCAAAGTGGATGGTGCATTTTTGAATATGCGGCAGGGTCGTCCCCACACTTCGCCGGGAATGAGTTCATAGTCTTCGCCCACGGCGGTGAGTCTTTTTATTCTTTCGTTACGGTCGGGTATAGTCACTAGGGTCATGGGTACCTTAATTTCGGGCAAAGGGCGTAACATACTTCTTTTTACCCGAACATTTCAAGACTGGAGTCCAACAGCCGCAGAGGCAGTGCCTGATCCCGGACCGGAGCAGTGAGTGGAAATGCCTGCAAATTCAGAGGAGGTTAGCCGGTGAGTAATTCGTTTTATGAACATTTGTTCGGTGTTAGCGGCAAGATTGCGCTGGTGACGGGTGGAACCCGGGGGATTGGCCGTATGATCGCTGAAGGACTAGTGCGCGCCGGAGCCCGGGTTTATGTCGCATCCCGTAAACAGGATGCGTGTCAGGAAACAGAGCAGACTTTGTCCGCTCTTGGCGAGTGTATTGCCATTCCCGCGGATATATCCACGCTTGAAGGCTGTAAGCATCTAGCCCATGAAATCAGTAATCGGGAGAAGGAACTGCATATACTGGTGAACAATGCAGGTCTGACCTGGAGTTCACAGATTGATGAATTTCCGGAAAAAGCCTGGGACAAAGTGGTCAATCTTGACGTCAAGGGGCCTTTTTTTCTGTCCCAGCAGCTGCTGCCGCTTTTGCGCAATGCAGCCACTCCCGAGAATCGTGCTTCCATCGTAAATGTTACTTCGGTGAACGGCCTTCGACCGAGTAATTTGCAAAATTATTCTTATGTGGCAGCCAAGGCAGGACTCGGTCAATTAAGCGTGCAGATGGCAAGAGACCTGATGCAGGATTACATAAACGTTAATGTCATTGCGCCGGGACTATTCAAATCGAAGATGACGGCACCGTTATTCGCCAATGAAGAAATGGAACAACAGCTTCTTGCAGCACAACCCATGGGTAGGTCCGGCGCGATGGAAGATGCAGCAGGATTGGTTATCTTCTTCTCTTCAAAAGCAGGCAGTTTTTTGACGGGTGTAAGCGTTGCCTGTGATGGGGGTACCACCACTACCAGCTAGATCTCGCGCTCAGGAAGCCGAGTTTCGTTTACTTTGAGATGGATTAAAGGCTGACGATGTCAGTAATCAGAACTTTGCGACGGAGATACTCATGGGTAATCGTTTGCGTGGAAAGAGGGTATTAATTACTTCTGCTGACCAGTATATGGGTCCGGCTATCATCGAATTGTTTCGAGCGGAGGGAGCCGAGATTTATCCCAGTGAAGATCAACTGGACCAGCCTGTGGTCGATAAACTGGTGCCGGAAATTGGGGAAATCGATGTCTTGATTGCAAATTTCGCCGTACAGGCACCCATGTCCGCTATTCAGAATATGACGGATGAAAACTGGATGCTGCCATTTGACGCGCTGGTACATCCCCTGATGAGAATTGTCCGTGCGATTGTGCCGCAGATGATAGAGCGGAAGCAGGGGAAGATTGTCGCCATCACCTCGGTTGCGCCCCTGGCAGGGTTTCCATACGGCAGCGCGTATGCAGCTGCCCGCGCTGCCCAGAATACGTTTATTCGATCAATCGGTCTGGAGCTAGCGGCTGATAATATCCAGGCCAATATAATTGCTCAGGGGTATATCAAGAATCCAACCTATTTCCCCGATGCGCTGGTCGAGAGTGAGGAATTCAAGCAGCACATTGAGAAGAGGGTACCGGTAAAAAGAATGGCCGAAGGCTGGGAAGCGGCTGAACTTGCCTTGTTTCTGGCATCAGAAAACAGCAATTTCATTGTTGGTCAAATCATACCGTTTGCCGGTGGGGCTACTACCAGTACCGGATAAGTATATTTGAATACTGTAAAAGCATCAGCCCAGCGGTGCGCAAAATTTCGGTTGCCCGTTGCGGAGTTTGTCTAATTTGAGTCCTGAAGCGCCTTTTTTTTACGCTCCTCATCCTGATCCAGGATACCCTGTACTTTTTTGGCGTCCCTGATGAGTTGCTGCTGGCTCGCG
>CAZNFE010000455.1:0-2697 GCA_964571945.1 uncultured Pseudomonadales bacterium | reverse complement strand
TTGAATAACAATCTTCCGGCAAAGCCGGGGTTAGCGCTATCAATAAACCACGTTTTTCCCAGCGAGTCAAAATACCCGGGTCAGCGCGCTATGTATCAGTTTTTTAAAAGTAATACTGCCACCGAAAAAACACGCGTGTACCGCCGCCCGTGGTCAGATCGTTGCCAGGCAGCGGCACGCCGCCAAATTCATCCCCGGCACGACCCAGTGGTTTTACCAGACCCAACTGCAGACTCTGATGATCTCCGGGTTCATAGCTTACCGAGGTTTGCACCAGCGATGATGCATCATGCAGGTTGAATATCAGGGTTAGGGATTGATTGACCAGCGGGTGCCAGGGTACGGCCATGCCGAGGGCTGCATAATCCCGCATGATATTGAATACTTCACCTCGCACCAGCCGGGATTGCAACGGGTCCGGTAACGTGACTATGCTGGCTGGCAATTTCGCCATCCCGAATCCATTGCGGTAATACTCGGCAAACAGGTACAAAAGGTCATCGCCCACCGCGATACTATAGTCCAGATTGACGATACCGCTGACCTTGATGTCACCATCGGTTAATCTGGTTGCTACAATATCCGAGCGCAACATGGCGCCTCCCAGCGGTAAACGACCGGATATGGCCAGCACTTTATCTGCATAGTGTTTCGCAGCAAGCAACTCCAATTCACCATCACCCACGAACCCATGCCACTTGACCGCAGTGCTGTCTGTCTGCCCGTTGAAATCGCCCGATCCTGAGCGGCGACCGACCGCGAGAAACTGCAGATCGCTACCCGTTTCAAACAGTCGTTCCACCAGAATCAAATCATCCCCGGCTTTATAATCCTGGTCTACCACGGTGGGTGCAAATGGATTGAACAGATCCATGGGTGAAAACACCATGCCATTACCCCAGCTCAGTGCCTGACGACCCAGAGTAACAGCCCAGTCAGCACTGCGATATTGCAGTGCCAGCCGATCAAAGCGATGCAGACTGCGATGCCGACTCCCCTCCTCGATGTTAAAAGTCAAATCCATCAGCCGCACCTGATCGTCAACTGGTGTCTGGTCAAGTTCAGTCTGAGGCGCATTGGCAAGTGCAAAAGAGTCGCCCGACAAGTAAGTCGTTGAATGATCGACGAGCAGATTGATGGCGCCCCAGTTGTGCCGGAACATGATCCGCAGATCGCCGTTCAAATCCAGGGCAGGTGTGCCATCCAACCGGCGCTGAATATCATGCTCTGGAAGAAATGCTGCTATACCGAATACCTTGAACCGGATGCTGGTCTCAAGTGCAGATACGCCAGATGCAGCCAGCAACCAGAGCAGACACAGCAAGCACCTTACAATCCTGCTCATGTACTGACTGCGATGGCACCGTCTCTAAGATTTATCTTGCGACTGGTATATGCCATTACCATTGGATCATGCGTTGCCGTGACGATCGTCATACCGAATTCTATATTGAGTTTTTTCAGCAGTTCTAACAACTCTTCCGTGGTGCCGGAATCAAGATTGGCACTGGGCTCGTCAGCCAACAGCAATACCGGTTTGGTAGCGATGGCTCTGGCGATTGCCACGCGTTGCTGTTGACCACCGGACATGTCACCCGGCAGCCGGTCGGCAAGATCCGCAAGGCCCACTGAAGCAAGCGTTTCTCTCGCCCTGGCACTGCGCTCGGAGCGTGACATGCCCTGCAGTTGCATAATAAAACCCACATTCTCCTCAGCGGTCAGCACCGGCAGCAGGTTATAAGCCTGGAACACAAAGCCGATCTTCACCAGGCGCAGATCAGAGAGCTGGTTTTCCGACAAACCGGACAGGGCGACGTCCTCGATCACGACATCTCCCTGGTCTGCCCGATCAAGACCGCCAATCAGATTCAGCAACGTCGATTTACCTGACCCCGAGGGTGCGGCAAGGCTGACAAAATCACCACGATGTACATCCAGATCCACACCCCGGAGTGCATGCACAGGGATCGTTTCCTCATTATAGGTACGGGTTGCGCCGCGTACCGTTACTACTGCATCACTCATCGTCTTAAGGCCTCCAGTGGACTGATTTGCACCGCTCTTCGGGCTGGATACAGACTTGCCAGCACGCCAAATACCATGCTCAGGAAGGAAATCAGCACCATGTCCGATACATACAGGCGTAAATGAATTTTGGCAGGTACGCCAAACTTCTCGAATCCTTCACCAAAGGCTGACAGATCCATTTCCGGCGGCAGAAACTGAAAAGTCAGCCAGCCCAATGTGAGACCGATAACCAGGCCGATCATCATGATAAACGTGGATTCAAGCACTACCTGCATCACCACAGCCCCGGGGCGCATGCCCACCGCCCGGAGCATACCCAGTTCATGCACACGCTCCATGACCGATGTGACCAGCGTGTTGACCAGGCCGAAAATCAGTGCGGTCATAATAATAAAGAAGTACAGGTAGATGGCCGCATCGGTAAACTGGAAAAACGCTGCTGCCATGGGTTCTAACTGCTGCCAGGTCTTGACATCAAGATCAGCAAAGAAGCCTACCAGCGAATCCAGTATACCCGGCTGAAATACTTCATCGACCAGTCGAACCGACAACTCGGTAACTTCCGTGGTTTCCACCAGCTTCTGCAAGGCGCCGAAACCCGTGAATACGAATATTTTTTCCTTACAGGTGCATTTGGAATCTTAGTTAACCACGAAACAAAACTCGCAA
>CAZNFE010000454.1:0-2704 GCA_964571945.1 uncultured Pseudomonadales bacterium | reverse complement strand
CTTCATCAGTCACTTACGATAGTTTTGAGCGGTCAACTGCGGTTTCTAGGTTCAAGCGGCACCTGACCCCATTCACAGGGAGGAACAGATCCAGGAATGATTGTGACCGATCGACCATTCATTATGGATATCGAGGCATCCGGGCTGGGACCACAAGGTTACCCGATAGAAATCGGCGTCGCACTGGAACCGGGTGCAAAATTTTGCAGCCTGTTGTTGCCCAGGGAGGATTGGACCTATTGGGATTCAGATGCTGAGAAAATGCATCGTATACCCAGAGATATCCTTGAAACCTATGGCAGTCCGCTAGCAGAAGTAGCCATCAACCTGAATACGCTACTGGAGAACCGGACCGTATACAGTGATGGCTGGGTGGTCGATAAAGGCTGGCTGAGCCAATTGTATTATGCCGTTGCCATGCCGCAGCAGTTCACATTGAGCAGCCTGGAGATGATCTTATCCACAGCGCAGATGACTCTATGGGATGAGACGAAAGCGCAAGTAATCGAAGATCTGGGAATGATGCGCCATCGGGCCAGTACCGATGCATTGATCATTCAGGAGACCTACTTCAGAACCAGAGCTGCTACCCTCTGATTCGTATGGCGCCGTTCAATCTGCCGAAAATTGTTCACCGTGCCGCCAAAATATTGACAATAAGTGACGCGATTCCCCGCCCCGCCTTTTACTTCGATCTCCCTGGCAATGTCAATGACTGCCCAGCCAGGCTGACTCGTCCTGTCCCCCGGGTCGCTGAAAGCATCGGAAATCATCCTTTCGAAACTGGCACGATTTCTGCATTTTAACTATTGATCCAAGTGCTTCGTGAAGGCCTGGTCGGTAATAAATCGACGGCTCTTCCGGTCAGTTGGAGGTGTTAACTGTCAATTTGAATAGGAGTGTGACCGATGATTCCTATAGAAGTAGTCAATGAATCGTTCAGGCGACCACTGACGTCGCCAGTAGATCGAAAGGACAAGGAACGACGTAAACTTGAAGAAGATATGCGAAAGTTCCTGAAAGCAGGCGGGAAAGTAACTCGAGTCAAACGGGGCGCCTCCCATGACCTGAGTAGTGAAGGGACGACACTGGAGAGATAACCGCATCACCTGAAGCCCCTGAAATGCTTCTTGCGCACAATTCACTGGCCTGTTAATTTGCAGTAGCTTTAAAACGTGCCCAGAACGAAACGATGCAATCGAACCAGTCCAGTATAGTAACAACAGCGCTTTCAAGAGTGGTGGTTCTATCGTCACTTAAAGTGGCTGTAGTCGTTGGCACACTGCTGGTACTCATCAACCAGTGGACTCAAATCACGCAGCTCTCATTTACCACGGAGCACATAGTTCAAGCAATCCTGACCTATCTGGTGCCCTATTGTGTCTCTACCTACTCGGCTGTAGTCGCAATACGCGGCAGTACACACACAACACAAATGAAGTGACCATGATTGATCTTGATACGAACACCCTGCTGATTTCGTTCCTGTTCGGGTCGATCGGGGTTGGCTACTTTATTTATGGAAAAAAGCAGAAGCGGAAAATTCCATTTGTCGCCGGATTATCACTGTGCATTTTTCCTTATTTCATCTCCAGTCTTCCGGCGATGATCGCAGTTGGCGCGATTCTGACAATGATACCTTTTCTGCTCAAGGAATAAGCGTCGGGAATTGCAGGTAACGGAAACTTGTTAAGGTCGCGATGAATCACTGAGAAGCCGGATCAATGTTTATCTGACGGTCGGAGGAATTTCCGGGTGTTGTCCAGTATTTTCATCAGCTCTGTCTGATGCTCATCGAGAAATTTCGTATCATCTTCAATAGGGAGATCATCTTTGGTAGTGTGCCTGTTGCGAGAAAATGTGCCTTTATAGGGTATGACAAATTTTTCCTGCTCGCCCAGATAAGCGACTCCGGACCAGTCACTGGCAACCAGGTAGCTGGCAGGACGCGAGCCATTTACCAGATCGTTACCAAGGCTGTAGTCTGCATGAGAATTCCGTACGCCCAGATAGGGTAACAAGGTAGACACCACATCCATGTGGCTGGACAGTTTCTTTAATTCAGCGGGCTTGACCGTCGGGATATACAGAATCATGGGTGTTCTGATCTGTTCCTCGGAAAAGCCTGCGTTGTGACCCCAGTGCCCTTTCTCCATAAATTCCTCACCATGGTCACCGGTAACTAAAACAATGGTATTACTCAGTAGCCCACGATCATCTAGGAACTGAAAAATACGATCGAACTGACTGTCCAGATAGTGGCTTGCATTCACGTATCTATTCCACAGTTGATCGATATCATTACGCAGAGAATCACGCGACATGGTCGCATAATTGAGATCCTGCAAGTAAGGAGAGCGTATGGCTGCCTCATCCGGAAAGTAGTATCTCGCGTGGGTCGATTCAAAGAATATAAACGTAAAAAAAGGCCTATCAGACTGACGATGTTGAATAAAATCGAGTAGCAACGAAACATTTTCCGCATCTTTTTTCCAGGGAGATCGGTCGTCGTCGAACTGATGTAACTGTGCGGAAGGAATTTGCGCAAAAATAGTTTTATCGAATTCAGGATACGTAAATGCGGCCCCGGTATACATACTCATCTGGTAATTCTGCTGCTTCAGCAGGTCAATAAAAACAGGCCCTCTCTATTCAACAAGAAATGCATCCCAGTAAGAGCCGTAGATTCCATCGAACAACGCAA
>CAZNFE010000453.1:0-2727 GCA_964571945.1 uncultured Pseudomonadales bacterium | reverse complement strand
GCCTCAAATTGAGACGGTTTCAGGTAGCGAGTGAGGATTCGCTGATGAACCCCTCTCTTTCAATGAAATTTGCGTTAGCATTTGCTTTCCTTGCGGCAATCTTTGCCTATTCTGCACCAGCGCTTGCTGCGGATCCGGTAATCTCAGCTATCACCAGGTACTGTGCTGGTTGCCATCAGCAAATACCGGGTCAGCAAAACAGTTGGACCAGGATAAGCCAGCAACGCAAATCACCGGAAGGCTGGGCGATGACAATCGCTCGTATGCAGCAATTAGGTCGCATACAGATTACCAGGGAAGAATCCCGATTGCTTGTAAAGGAACTCGCCGATTCCTTTGGCTTAACTCCTGATGAATCAGGCAGGTACCGCTACGCGCTGGAGCAGCGTCCGAACTGGGTGGAGCATTTTTCTGATGAAGCATTCGTAACCCACTGTGCCCGTTGCCATACCGGCGCTCGGGTCGCGTTGCAAAGACGTACCGAGGCTGAATGGCGACTGCTGGGTCATTTTCATATTGGCCAGTTTCCGAGTGTGGAAATGTCAGGTACCGGAAGGGCATACGACATCTTTTCTCTGTTTACCGATGAACTGCCGCGACAACTGGCAAAGGATTATCCATTCGATGTAAATGCGTGGGATTCCTGGCTTGCTTCTGCAAAACCTGATTTCACGGGATTCTGGCGCCTGACAGGTAATCAGCCGGGAAAGGGCGACTTTAGCGGCATCATGGAAGCAACAGCAACCACGAAAGACAGATTCAGCCTCTCTTTTAGCGGCGCATACAGCAGCGGTGAGGCATTGCAGGGGGATGGAACGGCTGTGGTCTATTCCGGATACGAGTGGCGTGGCTCGCTGGTCCTGAATAATCAGGCCTTTAAGCAGGTGTTTGCCTCTGGTGCAGAGCATGGCGAGATGACCGGGCGCATGTATTTAACGCATCACGTCGAAACCGGTATGCTCCTGCGAGCCAGAAAAATGGATGGATCGCCCGCCGTTATGGCAATTTCACCCAATTACATCAAAGCCGGAACCAAAGCAGATATTTCAATAATCGGTACCAGCCTTTCAGGCAAAGTAAATCTGGGTAAAGGAGTCAAGATCAAGCGCACCATCAGCACAGACAATAACAAGATCGTCGTGCAGGTACAGGCGGGGAAACGTGCCAAAGAGGGGTACCGGACTATTCGGGTAGGTGAAGTTCAACTAGCCAATAATTTCAAGGTGTATCGCAATATAGCAACCATCAAGGTGGTACCTGATTATGCCATCGCCCGGGTAGGTGACAATGGCGGCACCATTCCCAAAGTGACCGCGGCATTCCAGGCGCTGGCTTTTACAGCAGGCGAGGATGGCAAAGCCAACACAGACGATGATATCAATATTGGTTATCTGCCAGCAGAGTGGACAGTGAAGCCTTTTGATGAACAAGCAATTCACGATGAGGATGTTAATTATGCCGGAGTGATGGACAAGGCGACCGGCATCTTCACCCCGGGACCTGCTGGCCCCAATCCGGATCGGGCTTTCAATACCAATAATGCGGGTAATCTGGGAGTCGTGGCAATCGTCGCAGATGGTGAGAATAAACTAAAGGCTGAGGGGCATCTTATCGTTACTGTGCAGCGCTGGTTAAACCCGGCTATTCAGTAGCTCGTCTACTTGAAAAATGGGATCAGGATATGCAGCTCACTCTCGCAAAAACAGATATTCACCAGGTGCTAACCGGTGATCAGAGGTTACTCTACCACATCCCCACAGGAAATCTGTTTGAGCATGACATGATTGTGTCGGACATTATCAGACTCTTTGAGAACAACTCGCATCAGGGCGAAGCTGTGTTACATGAAAATCTGCTAAAACACTATACACATGACGATATAACTGAAACGCTATCGGAGCTCAAATCCCTTCGGGTTATTCTGGATAACGACTCATTGCAGGGGCAGCATACTATTCCAGACACCACCAAACAACAGCTCAATACACTGGTGCTGAATGTAAACACCGGCTGCAATTTAAGTTGCACTTATTGTTACAAGGAGGATCTGGCGAAACCGGCGGATGCGGAAAAAATGTCCTTTGCTGTCGCAAGGGATGCGATTGAAATGCTAATAGCTGAATCCCCCCTTCAACATCAATATACCCTCACTTTTTTCGGCGGAGAACCCCTGGCAAATATGCCCCTGATCAAACAAGTGGTGCAATATGCAGAACAGCGGTTTTCAGAACTTGGCAAAATCATTCATTTTTCACTCACGACGAATGCCACATTGTTGAGCGATAAAACAATCGACTATCTGAATCAGCACAAATTTGGTATCACGATTAGCATCGATGGCACCAAAACCTTTCACGACAGAAACCGGATAACTGTCGGAGGTGAGGGAACCTACCATGTTGTGGCAAGCAAAGCATCAAGATTGATTGATAGATACACGGCCAGACCAATTGGCGCCAGAGTGACTCTTAGTCATGGCATTACCGATATCGTCCGCATATGGGACCACCTGATCAATGACCTCGGTTTCAGCGAAGTTGGCTTTGCCCCGGTCACCTCCGGGGAGCTTTCAGCATTCAACCTCAATCAGGATGAATTGGAGGCTATTTTCAACAACATGGAATCTCTGGGTGAATTGTATCTTGAGGCGGCATTGCACAATCGATACAACGGGTTTTCAAATTTGCATCGATTGCTGATTGATCTGCACCGGGGAACCATAAAACA
>CAZNFE010000452.1:0-2729 GCA_964571945.1 uncultured Pseudomonadales bacterium | reverse complement strand
GAAGGTACAAAAGAGGGTGTAACTCTTCGGGGGCCCCGATTAACCACGATATCGTGGCAGGTTTCGATGGTCGATATGCCGCCAATACCAGATCCTACGGCAACACCAATACGCGTTCTGTTGGCATCCGTAATTTCAAGACCTGAGTCGGCGAGAGCCTGAGCACCAGCAACCAGGCCGAACTGAATGAAGCCATCCATGCGCCGGGCTTCTTTGGGAGGGATGTACTCGGAAAGATCAAAATCGGGCACCGCGCCACCGATTTTGACTGAAAATTCCTCGGTGTTGAAACTATCGATAAGAGCGATGCCGCTTCGGGAAGCCAGCATATTATCCCAGCTCTCTGCCATGCATGCGCCAAGTGGCGACAACAATCCCATACCGGTTATAACAACTCGACGTTCAGCCACTTGACCAGACTCCTGTAGCCAGCTTCCCATTGCGCACACTGATTTCCAAATTCCTCTCTTCTAAACCACAAAAGCCGCACTGCCAGGCAAGTGCGGCTTCTCTGAATAGAAATGAATTGAGAGATCAGGTGTGAGCTTCGATATAATCCATAGCTTCCTTCATCGTGGTTATCTTTTCTGCTTCTTCGTCTGGAATTTCAGTTTCAAATTCTTCCTCCAGAGCCATAACCAGCTCAACGGTATCAAGAGAGTCTGCGCCAAGATCCTCTACAAATGAGGCTTCTGGAGTGACTTCATCTTCTTTGACGCCCAACTGTTCACAAACCAGTTTTCTAACTCGTTCTTCTGTGGTACTCATGTTTCAGTTCTCTCCTGAAATAATGCAAAAAAGCTGCGGTATTTTAATGAAATGGCCCATGCTGGATCAAGCAAATTTTACTGATCCGAGCGAATTACCTGCGCCATACTCGGAACGTACATCGATTTATTGTCTGTTATCAATGAGTTAGCACATATACATGGCTCCATTAATGTGGATCGTTTCACCTGAAATATAACCAGCTTCATCCGTGGCAAGAAAAGCCACCAATGCCGCCACTTCCTGTGCTTCGCCCAATCTTCCTGCAGGAATCTTCTGCAACAGGATTTCCCGCTGTTCTTCAGGCAACTCATCCGTCATATCGGTAGCAATAAATCCTGGAGCGACGCAATTCACCGTTATTCCCCTGGATCCCAGTTCGCTCGCCAGAGAGCGGCTGTATCCCTGCATACCAGCCTTCGTGGCGGCATAATTACTTTGACCCGAATTACCCATATTGCCAACCACGGAGCTGATATTGATTATCCGACCCCAGCGGGCTTTAGTCATACCGCGCAGGCAGGCTTTACTCACTCTGAAAACTGCATTCAGGTTAATGTCAACGACGTCAAGCCACTCTTCCTCTTTCATACGCAGGGCAAGATTGTCACGGGTAATGCCCGCATTATTAACCAGTATGAGAGGTGCATCATAATTCTGTTTGATTTCAGCGAATAGCTGTGCGACAGATTCGGAATCCTGCACCTTGAGTACTTTCCCGACCCCTTTGTCGCGTAATGACGCACTTATTCCATTCGCACCCGCCTCACTGGTAGCGGTACCTATGACAAATGCCCCCTTTCCGGCGAGATCGGCAGCAATTGCTTTTCCTATACCGCGACTGGCACCTGTTACCAATGCGGTCTTTCCTTTCAAGGTCATCGCCTGTACCCTCCAGGGTCAAATATCATCCAGGGTTTTTCTGACTAATTCCATATTGCTGATTAAATGACTTTGCATCTTTCGATCGATTCGTTTGGTTAATCCAGTTAGAATCCTGCCGGGTCCACATTCGACCACATTACTTACACCACTCATCGACAGCAGTTGTACTGTATCGGTCCACTTTACTGCGCTGTATATTTGCAATTCAAGATTTTTCCTGATTTTGTCTGGATCGGTCTCGATCATTGCATGCACGTTTTGAATGACCGGGATATTCGGTGAGAGGAAAGCCACGGAGGCGAGTTCAAGAGCCATCTTTTCAGCAGCAGGTTTCATCGACAAACTATGAAATGGTGCGCTCACGGTGAGTCGCATGGCTTTTCTGGCTCCAGCTGCCCGGCACTCCTCTACAGCCTTATCCAGAGCGCTTATGTGACCAGCGATGACCACCTGACCAGGCGAATTAAAATTGACAGCCTGTACAACTTCCTCATCAGAACACTGACGGCAAACTTCTACAACCTGATTATCCTCCAGACCAAGTATCGCTGCCATCCCTCCTTCCCCAACAGGCACGGCGTGCTGCATAAACCTGCCACGCTTTTGTACTAATCTGATCGCATCCTGGTAATCAATCACTCCTGCAACGACCAACGCAGAATATTCTCCGAGACTATGACCCGCTACAAAATCTGGTTGCTGGCCATTATGTTCCAGCCAGATACGCCATAGTGCAATACTTGCCGCCAACAGTGCCGGTTGCGTATATTCAGTCTGATTCAATTTATCTTCAGGATTGTTTTGCACCAGCTCCCACAAATCATATTTCAGCACCTCAGAAGCCTCGTTGTAGACATCGTAAACGAGCTGATTTTCGGATGCCATTTCAGCCAGCATACCGACGGTTTGTGAACCTTGCCCGGGAAAAACAAAAGCCAATTTACCCATGTATTTACCTTATCTTATTTGCTAAAAATTCATCAATCACTTCGCTAGTTCCTGTCCGGATGCGGCACCACCGGAAATGTCGCTGACGCTTCGTTTCCGTCCTCTTTGAGATGGATCGTAGGTGTTCA
>CAZNFE010000451.1:0-2738 GCA_964571945.1 uncultured Pseudomonadales bacterium | reverse complement strand
CGGGGTTTCTATCGCCGCAGTGGTGTGGCGGCTCTTGTATTGAGTGTTATGGAGCAGTACATTGAGTGGCTGCTCGACATCACAGTCGTATATCCGGATTCGGTAAAGGACTTCTGGGATTTCCTGTGCGGTCGAGTACCGGGGGCAATTGTCAGAGCCAGAAAGATCAGAATTCCGCGAGCGCTCTGTCAGGGAGATTACCAAAAAGATGCTGCATTCAAAGCTGATTTTCAGAGCTGGATCAACGAACTCTGGGAACAGAAGGATTTACAGATAGGTCGACTTCTTACGGAACGAGCTGAAGCCGCCGGATCGACGTAAGCTACAGTCTTTGTTTTCAGCACTGAATATCTCTGATAGTGTATCCGGGTGGGTGAACCTCAATGTACCTGGTCCGGATTCCGGCCAGCGGTTTATGGAATACTACAACAGGTTTTTACATCTGAAATGTACAAGGACTATTTTGGATTAATAGACGATCCCTTCTCGATCGCTCCGAACCCGCAGTATCTATACATGAGCGAGCGTCATCGGGAAGCCCTGGCTCATCTGCTCTATGGTGTTACGTCGGATAGCGGTTTCATCCTCCTTACCGGAGAAGTGGGTACCGGAAAGACGACCATCTGCCGCTGCCTGCTTGAACAGATTCCTGACAATGCGGATATTGCCCTGGTATTTAATCCAAAGTTAAGCTCCCACGAACTCCTCGCAGCAATCTGTGATGAACTCGTTATCAGCTACCCGGATCATGCCAGCATCAAAGAATTAGTCGATGTTTTGAATAGCCATCTGCTGGATTCCCATGCAAAATCGAGAAAAACCGTATTGATCATCGATGAAGCCCAGAATCTGTCTGTGGACGTGCTGGAACAACTGAGATTACTGACCAATCTAGAGACAAATCAATGTAAACTGATGCAGATAATTCTGTTGGGCCAGCCGGAACTCCTGACGTTGCTGAAAACTGCTAAGCTGCGTCAGCTATCTCAACGGATAACAGCTCGTTTTCACCTGGAGGCACTGAACGAGGCGGAAGTTGCTAACTATATCAGGCACAGACTGGCTGTCGCTGGTGCAAGAGGAGATTTGTTTCCACACAAGGCGATAAAACAAATATTCCGGAAAAGTGGCGGTATCCCTCGCCTGATTAATCTCCTCTGCGATCGGGCATTGCTTGGAACCTATGCGCAAAACAGGCTGGTGGTCGATAACAACACGATTGATCAGGCAGCAATAGAAGTTTTTGGCCCATCGGAAAACAGATTCGGAATGCGTAATGTTGCCATCCTCGCCAGTCTGGTACTGGTGAGTACTGGCGCAATCGCATGGTCACTTTCCACGCTTCAGCACCGTGTTCAGGAACCTGTCCCGGAAACAACAACAGAACAAGCAGCGCCGCTCAATGAAAACAGGATTCCACCCACACCACCAGTCACCGCAACCTTTCAGGATGCTACTGGAACCGTGCAACCCTCCGCCAAGCAGCCTGTATTAACTAGTATCGACCCCGCCGCGATGCTCACAGAGCCTTCGGTTAACGATTCAGCGATGGCGACCACAATACCACATGCACAAATTATGCTGCTTGATGATATTCTGGATGATCCCGGTGCGCTGGTATTCAATCTCGCATTCAAGGATCTATTGGAGAGCTGGTCAGTCGACGCACCTGCAAATCTGGAATATGTAGCCTGTACCTTCATAAAACAGTACAACCTGCAGTGTCTTTCTCGAATCGGCAGCCTTCGAGATCTATCTCACATCAATCGTCCGGCTGTTATCACGCTTCTGTACCATGATGGTCTGCAAAGATACGTTACCCTTTCTTCTTTGCAGGAAGCATACATCACGCTCAAAGTTGATGGTGTCGACTACCGGATTGATTCAGCAGATCTGTTAACCCACTGGACAGGTGAATATCTATTGTTATGGCAAACGCCTCCCGGGCACCGGGATTCGATCAAAACCGGCGACTCAGGGGACGATATTATCTGGCTCGATTCAAGCCTGTCGGAAATACAGCAGCATGCCCCTCGATCAGGGCAAGATCTTGTCTACGACGCTATACTGCAAGAACAGGTGAAGATGTTCCAACTTTCCGCAGGTCTGATACCGGATGGAATTGTTGGACCAAAAACCTGGATTCAAATCAATAGCAGGGTTCTGTCTCACGTACCTCTACTGACAAATTACAACGGGTAAACTTGTGTCCTATATTCTTGATGCATTAGATAAAGCGGAGCAGGATCGTCAGCACACAAAGATCCCAAACCTCAAAACTACGCAGATCATTCCGGTTGCAGCGCATGCTTTTCATCCGGGAGTTTGGGCAGCGTTGATTGTTTCAGTGAGCCTTTCGTTGCTTCTATTCATATATTCAGGTATCGATATTCCATGGAAGACGATGGTTAACACCACTGTCGAGACGAACAACGAATTGACGGTACCCGACAAACCCACTTTATCCCAGACTGATGGCATCACGAAGCAGGATGCACCGACAATACCGCAGGTAAGTGCTGCCACAGAATCGAGGACGCATCCAGTTAAACAACCTCCGCAACCCACCAGCTACATTCCGGCAATAGCTAATGCCGGGATCCAGCCAGATATAGAAGAAAACGGCAAGATTCTATCCATCGAGGAACTACCCAGGTCAGTGCAACTGAAGCTACCGAACCTGAATTTTTCAACTCACATCTACGCGAGTGATGCTGCCTGGCGCATGGTGGGTATCA
>CAZNFE010000450.1:0-2740 GCA_964571945.1 uncultured Pseudomonadales bacterium | reverse complement strand
CCTCATTGCAAGCTGCATGGACTCGTCGATGGGCAAGGCTTCATGGTTTCAGGTCACAACCGGATCATAGGGCGAATGCCCGGAATCGGGATGATTTGCAAGATGACGATGGCAGGATTCATGTGGCCTATGTCTCATCGGATATTCACGAACACGCCACAATGTTTCTTGCCGCGCCCCTGTTCGAGCGGTTTAGCCGGGAAGAATTCAAGGTGAGTCTCTATGCGCATGGGCAGCCACCTGGCTTTTCTGCCTATAGGGAACGGGCAATGGCCAGTGTCAACCAGTTCATCGACATCACACTCATGTCCAATCCTGACGTGGCGCGGCATATTCGGGAATCCGGTGTCGAAATTCTTGTCGACTTGAAGGGGTATACCGAAGGGCACCGGGCCCAGATTTTCAATCTGCGGTCTGCACCAGTTCAGGTACAGTATCTTGGCTATCCGGGTACTATGGGTAGTGAGTGCATGGACTATATCATCGCGGACAGGATACTGATTAAAAATGAGGACCGGCAGTTCTATAGCGAGGAGGTATTGCATCTACCCAATAGCTATCAGGTCAATGATGATAGAAGGCATTTGCCTGAGCTTGAAGGGACCCGAGTGGATCATGGGCTCCCTGAAGAAGCCTTCGTCTTCTGTTGTTTCAATGATGCCTATAAGGTTTTGCCGGATGTGTTTGAGGTTTGGATGGATATCTTGTTGCAGACAGGGGACAGTGTTTTGTGGTTGCTCCATAAAAACGAGACGGTTACCACCAATCTTCGCCGGACAGCAGAAAGCCATGGTGTGGCTGCGGAACGTATTGTTATTGCCGAAAGGTTGGATTATGCCCACCACCTGGATCGCATAGGACATGCCGATCTGTTTCTTGATACCTTTCCTTATAATGCGCACACCACGGCCAGTGACGCCTTATGGGCTGGCGTGCCCGTCGTGACACGAAAAGGCCGGTCGTTTGCCAGCAGGGTATGTGCAAGTCTTTTGCACGCCTGCGACCTGGATGAATTGGTAACAAATTGTGTGGATGATTATCGAGAAAAGATTTTCGACCTTTACCACCAGCGTGAGCGACTGCAGGAAATGCGCAGGGATCTGGTTGATGGGCGCAGAAAGCTACCCCTCTTCGACTCAACCCGATTCATTCGGGATATTGAGTCGCTTTATCGCACCTTGCATCACTAGGAGAATGCTTAAAATATGAGTGACTTAGTAGCCGGCACTGGTGTCACAGTGCGTTATATACGCTGGATGGGCAACAACTTTGGTGACAATCTCAATGATGTCTTATTCCAGGAGATTTTTGGGATCAACTCGGCTGCACATAACGGGACACCACAACAGGACGGCATCAATCTTCTTGGGATAGGTACACTTTTGAATGAGTATATCGATTATTCCGGCTCCGCCACGGCTTGGGTCTTGGGGTCAGGCGCGGGTAACGCCAAACCTCCGTCCATGCCGCAAAACAGCAAAATATTTTTCGTTCGTGGTCCTCTGACCTGCCAGTATCTCAACTGGCCAAAATCTCTGGCACTGGCCGATGCGGCCTATTTTTTGATTGATCGGTTTCATGAGGCGGTGAGGGACAACCCCTTGCCTTCACGCCCCTACGGCATTATTCCTCATCACTGGTCGAGTGAAAGTAATTTGCCAAAATGGCACGCATTGCATCATCAGATTCCCATCATCAGTCCGCATCTGCCATGGCAGGACTTTTTGCGCCAGGTGGATGCGTGTGAAATTGTACTGACGGAATGCCTGCATGGTGCAATTGCAGCCGATATCTTGCGTAAACCTTTTATCATGTTTGCGACGACGCCGGCGATTCATTTGTTCAAGTGGCTGGATTGGGCTGCATCAATGGACTTACGGCTTAGCTTTAACTTCTTTGACTTCGATGACCCTGAAGCAATCTGCAAGTCCGGGGAGCCTGTGATGTCGTCGCCCCAGGTATTTGAGCGTATCCAGGAAAAAATGGCAGAAAAAAGAAGGGAAATTCAATCCTGCCTCGCAGGTTTATAATGCTTATGTCAGGCCTCCGTTCGGCCCCCATGGGGGCTTGTCCCGATATTGATACACGGCGACAGATTCAGGGCAAAGTATGCTATGGTTGCGAGATATTAGCCCTCTTTATTTGTTGACGATTCCTTTACCCCGTGTCCTTATTCAGCAATATCAGGATTGTCCTGATCAATACATCTCATCCCGGCAATATCGGGGCCGTGGCCCGGGCCATGAAAAATATGGGATTGTCGGAGTTATGGCTGGTCAGTCCCCAGTGCTTTCCTGATGCAGATGCGACGGCTCGTGCCTCTGGCGCGGATGATATCCTGGTTCGTGCGAATATTGTAGACACACTTGAAGAGGCCATTGCCGATTGTGGTCTTGTTTATGGCGCAAGCGCGCGCAGTCGTAAACTCTATGCGGCGCCTGTGATGCCTTGGGAAGCTGCGTTCACGGGGGTGGCGGAGGCCGTCAGGCACCCTGTTGCATTTGTTTTTGGTCGTGAACATTCCGGTTTGACCAATGGCGAACTCGATCGGTGCCATCACAGGTTACTGATCCCCGTAGATGATAGCTTCCCGTCACTGAATCTAGGTGCTGCTGTTCAAGTGATTGCCTATGAGGTTCGCAAGGCGGCTCTATATCATGGGTATCCAGCAGAAAATTCCGACGCTTATCCCACACAGCCAGCATTGCGAGCTGTGGCAGAGGAGCGTGTTTTTTCATCT
>CAZNFE010000449.1:0-2743 GCA_964571945.1 uncultured Pseudomonadales bacterium | reverse complement strand
ACTATTTTTCTTCTACGCCAGTATGGCGGTTGCTGGTTATTATCAGTGGAAAAAATCATTACAGGTCAGCGATGAGCAGCAAAATTATCAAACCGCTTGAACCCGGAGAGACGGTAATCCTAGCCAATGGTCTGTTTCCCGTATCAAGGATTGCACTTCGTTATCTGGAGGCTTCAGCGCAAGTCATTTGTTGCGATGGTGCGGTGAAACAGCTTGTGCAATACGGGAAAGAACCAGCGTTGATAATAGGTGATCTGGATTCCATCGAACCGAAACTGAGAAACAGATTCAGCGACCGAATAATAGAACTGGATGAACAGGAAACCAACGATCTAACCAAGGCAATTGAATGGGCGACGGATAAAGGTATCGAGCGCACGGTCGTGCTTGGTGCGGATGGCAAAAGAATTGATCATACTATCGCCAACGCCGCACTGATTGCGGAGCACTGCGACAAACTGAATCTGATGATGGCAACAAACGAAGGATTTATGCTACCCGTGCAAGGTACAGCCACTTTCCCCGGTAAAAGTGGCCAACAGGTCTCTATTTTCTCGCTGAGTCCCGCCACGCGGTATACATCCACCGGCTTGAAATATCCGCTCGCACAAACTCCATTATCTACACTCTGGTCAGGCAGCCTGAACGAAATGACCGGCGACAGCTTCACACTTGCTTTCGATGATGGATTGGCTCTGATATATATGAATTGGCATTGAGTGAATCAGCCAAACGGCCGATCCAATTACAGGTTCAGTTGACTCACTTCGCGGACTTTTCGTGAACATAGTTCACCAGTGCCTTGACATTATCCACGGGAGTCTCGGGAATTATGCCATGCCCCAGATTGAACACGTGACCCGGCCGGCCGGCTGCTTCATCAAGAACCCGTTGTGCATGCCGGTACACGGTCTCTTGATCGGCACACAGTGCGATCGGATCCATGTTCCCCTGGACAGCCTTGCACCCTAACCGATCCCACGTGGCAGCCAGCGGTGTTCGCCAATCAATGGCCAGGACATCCGCTCCGGCCTGATGCATCAAATCCACTAGTGATGAATTTCCGGTCCCAAAGTGGATTATTGGTACTCGGCCCCCGATGGAATCGATCACTGATCGGGTATGTGGTAGAACATAGACTTCATAGTCCCAGGGGCTCAAACATCCAACCCAGCTATCAAAGATCTGAATAGCCTGCACACCTGAATCAATCTGATAGTTGAGATAGTCGGCTGCCTGGATTGACATGGTTTCCATGAGTTGATCCCAGGCCGACTTGTCCCTGTACATCAGTTGCTTCACCACCACATAATTTCGCGATCCTTTCCCTTCGACAGCATAAGAAGCCAATGTGAAGGGAGCTCCTCCAAACCCAATCAGCGGAATGTCATCAGCTAATTCAGCCCGAATCAGCTTGATTACCTCGCCAATATACGGCATGGCTTCGGCTGCCTTTTCACGTCTGAGATTGTCAATGTCCTGAATCGTACGAACCGGATTGGAGATCTTGGGGCCTATGCCTGGAAGATAGTCCAAATCCAGTCCCATGGGCTCGAGAATGGGCAATAAATCCGCAAACATAATTGCGGCATCCACACCCAATATCCTCTGTGCGTCCAACGTCGCCCTGGCAGCCAGTTCCGGTGTCTTGAAGAAGTCCAGGCTGGAAGTATCTCCTTTTACTTCATGGTATTCCTTCATGTACCTGCCCGCCTGGCGATTTAGCCATACCGGAGTGATATCACTTGCCTCACCACGGCAAGCTCTCATGAAATGCGAGTTATACAGTTTGTCATTCATTGATTCACCACAATATTCATTTACAACGCCCACAACCAGACCTATGGTGTCTCAGATTCCGGTTCGAACGGGATGCCATTATACAGTGGAACACTGCTGGCGGCGCAAAAACTTTGCCAGTACGTATCCAGGCTGCATAGTCTAAGATTTGCCTGACTAGCCTGCGCTGCCGATGTTTCAGAGCTGATAAATCAGTCGGATCACGCCAGATGCTCGGTCCTGCGTACCTGCAGCCGTTGCGTTTCCACCAGGGTCTCTTGCAGAACATTCATTATTTTCTCGGGCTCAACGACACCAGCATCCATGGTTAGGCGAAATCCTGCTGCCTCCCTGATGAATAATGCGTCCTGCTCAGATTTTAAGCCCTTCACCTGGTACACCTGGATGGGCCGACCAATTCCTTTAACTCTTAATTCAGGTTTTACGTGACAGATTACCTGATCCTTTATCAGCAGATAAGTTTCATTGGGAATCAGAATCTCGTCTCTGGCTGCAGCCATTTCCAATCGACTGGCAATATTCACACTGTTACCGATGATTGTGTAATCCAGGCGGGACTCGGAACCAAAATTACCCACGGTACAATACCCCGTATTTATCCCGATTCTAATGTGAAGAGGCCTGGTTATCCCATCATGCTGCCACTTTTCCCGCAGCAGTTTCATTTTCTTGCGCATCTGCAATGCCATGCTGACACAGGCCAGAGCATCAGCATGGCTACCCCTGGAAACCGGATCACCAAAAAAGACCATCAATCCATCACCCATGAATTTGTCAATTGTGCCACCATGTTCCAGCACGATCTGAGCCATTTCGTCGAGATATTCATTCAATAGTTTTGTGAGCCCCTCAGCTTCCATGTTGTCTGTAAGCTCAGTGAAATTTTCAATATCAGAAAAGAAGACCGTCCGGTTTTTGCGGGTAGCGCGAATACCACATGATC
>CAZNFE010000448.1:0-2747 GCA_964571945.1 uncultured Pseudomonadales bacterium | reverse complement strand
CCACTACGCCCAGGCAAAGAATGCCCCACGGGCGCCGTTTCTTCCAAACCCGCTAAATTCACAATCTGGACCAGCCGGTGCCTTGCTTGCTATTATCCGGAGTGACAGTAAACATTGCCGTTGCCATGGCTATCCGAGCGGTGAATTTTGTCAATCTGGGGAGTAGGGAGCTTGCTGCAGGTACTATTAGGGTTAATCGTTTTTATTGCACTGGCCTGGGCTTTGGGTGAATCGCGAAAACTGCCTGACTGGAAAGTGATTACGGCAGGTCTTGCACTACAGGTTGTGATTGCACTACTGATGCTCTGGGTACCGTTGGTGCAGGATGCCCTCCAGTTGCTGAATCAGGGAGTATCCGCAATCGCCAACGCGACCGAAGCCGGGACACGATTTGTGTTTGGTTATCTCGGTGGACAACCCGATGCGATAAATAACCCGTATCCATTCGAAGTAACCAATGTTGGCAGCACTTTCATTATCGCTTTCCGAGTGCTACCACTGATACTGTTCTTTACCGTACTGTCTGCTCTGCTATGGTATTTCAAAATTCTGCCGTACCTGATCCATGGTTTTTCCATCCTGCTGAAAAGAACGCTCGGAGTAGGGGGGGCTGTGGGTGTCAGCACGGCAGCAAATATATTTCTTGGCATGGTCGAAGCACCGATTCTAATTCGCCCGTATATTGCCAGTCTGTCGCGCAGTGAATTGTTTATCGTCATGACATGCGGGATGGCAACTGTGGCAGGTTCTGTGATGGTTTTGTATTCAGTGATACTGGAAGGGATCATTCCCAATCCGCTGGGGCACGTGCTGACCGCATCGGTCATCAGCGCACCTGCTGCAATTATGATCGCCAGGCTGATGATTCCGGGTGATAAGAAAACAGAACGCGACAATAATAGCGCCGACATAATCCAATATCACAGCGCCATGGATGCCATTACTCGTGGTACGCAGGATGGTATTCGGCTCATGGTAAATGTTGGTGCCATGTTGGTTGTATTGGTTGCGCTGGTTGCACTGGGTAACTCCTTCCTGTCACTGCTACCCGATCTGTTTGGTGAAAAGGTCACACTGGAAAGAGTGTTAGGCTATGCTTTTGCACCGATCGTCTGGTTAATGGGCATTCCCTGGCATGAGGCGACTACCGCGGGGGCACTGATGGGAACTAAAACGGTGTTGAATGAACTCCTGGCATATCTCCAGATGGCTGCACTCGCGCCAGGTAGCTTGAGCGAGCGGAGTGAATTGATCATGACCTATGCGATCTGTGGATTTGCCAATTTTGGTAGCCTTGGCATCATGATCGGCGGTATCGGTTCCATGTGTCCCGAGCGAAAGACCGAGATTGTGCAACTGGCTCCCAAAGCGTTGATTTCAGGTACGCTGGCAACCTGTATGACCGGCGCATTGGTCGGCATACTCGTCTAATGACAATCCTCCGGCAAAGCCGGGGGTTTTCGCTTTCAATAACAGCGACGCTCTCTTGCCTGGATTTATTTGTAGTAGGCTGCAAATGCTGCTGCAACCGCATCGATTTGCTCGCTTGAAATGTCCAGGTGTGTGACCAGACGGCCACCCGAAATGAGTATATCCCTGCTTTGCAAAAAGGCAGTCAGAGACTTGAAGTCACCAGATTCCGGAGTGAACATCACCATGTTGGTGTTCACTGCTGCAACTGTCAGGCCTTTGACTTTACGTAATGCGGCACCCAGCATCGCCGCATTGACATGATCTGTCTCAAGCCTGGTAATATTGTTTTCCAGGGCATAGATACCCGCAGCAGCCAGTATCCCGGCTTGCCGCATACCGCCACCCAGTACCTTGCGCCATCTCCTGGCTCTTTCAATCAGTTTTTTATCGCCACATAGAACCGATCCTACCGGTGCTCCCAGTCCTTTGCTCAAGCAGATCGAGATCGAATCCACGTGTTGTGCGATCTCCGCCACATCAATATTGAGGTGCACTGCTGCATTGAATACTCGTGCCCCGTCAAGATGTAACTTCAATCCTGCCTGGTCTGTCAGATTCCTCGCTTCCTGAAGATATGTCTGACTAAGCACCTTGCCACCCTGGGTGTTTTCCAGGCACAGCAATCGCGTACGGGCAAAATGATTATCCAGAGGTTTTATCAATTGGCTGACCTGCTCCAGATCCAGTTCACCCAATCCGTTAAACTCCATGGGTTGCGGCTGAATGCTCCCCAGAATTGCAGCACCACCCCCTTCATATCGATAGGTATGCGCATCCTGACCCGCAATATACTCATCTCCCCGCTCGCAGTGAGACAGTAAAGACAGCAGATTGCTCTGTGTACCGCTAGAGACAAACAGACCTGCCTGTTTGCCGCTCATTTCACTGAGGGTACTCTCCAAATGGTTGACCGTAGGATCTTCCCCATACACATCATCTCCCACTTCGGCATTGAACATGGCCTCGCGCATACCAGTCGTTGGCCGGGTCACCGTATCACTGCGCAAATCGATCAATCTTGTATCCTCCCGGTCCAAATGAACTACCACTGACAAGCCAACGCATGGCAGATCAATGCTCTGCTACATGATAGCTGATTAGAAGGGCATTTGCTGATCCATAGACCAGTGCAATCGGAACTTCGTGAAATTCTACGATCAGGGCGTGGGCGGTAACAAAAAGTTACCAGAATCTGACCATTCGTTTCGAATAGTTACCCATAACAATCCTCCGGCAAAGCCGGAGGTATTTCGATCGGGAGCCCCTCAAAGGGG
>CAZNFE010000447.1:0-2752 GCA_964571945.1 uncultured Pseudomonadales bacterium | reverse complement strand
CCAGGTAGGTCATATCCTGTTCGGATAACGAGCCAATTATGGCGCAGTCTAGCGAGATATACTGCGGGTTTTCCGGATCTTCAAATTTTACAAAAACATTACCAGGATGCATGTCTGCATGGAAATAATTGTGATCAAATACCTGGGTAAAAAATATTTCTACTCCCAGATGAGCCAGCTTTTTCATGTTGATTTTGTTTTGTTTGAATGCTTCTACGTCATCAATGCTAATTCCGAATATACGCTCCATTACCAGGATGTCAGAGTGGGTGAACTCCCAATATATTTTTGGAACATAAAGTTTCTCTGAGCCTTCCCAGTTGTGACGTAGTTGAGCGCTATTTGCCGCCTCGAGGGATAGATCAAGTTCGTCAGAAATGGTTCTTTCATAGTCCCTAACAATTTGAATGGGGTGTAAACGACGACCATCTACCCATAACTTTTCAATCCCGCTGGCAATTAGCAGTAGCAGATCCAAATCCTTGTGAATTGTTTTCTTAATGTCAGGGCGGATTATCTTGACGACAACTTTGTCGCCATTGATTAATGTAGCTGCATGTACCTGAGCTACAGATGCAGATGCCAGTGGAGTGGTTTCGAAGGAACCGAACAGAGCTTCGACAGGTTTACCTAAAGATGATTCGACTATTTGCTCTGCTATGTCAGAATCGAATGGTGCCACTTGATCTTGTAGTTTCGATAACTCGTCAAAGATGTCATCTGTAAACAAGTCTCGCCTGGTGGATAACAATTGGCCAAACTTAACAAATACAGGCCCTAAATCCTCAAAAGCCAATCGCAGACAAGCAGCAGGTTCCGCTGTCGGTTGTGGAATCAATTTGAGTGGTAACAGGAACAGATTTAGCCACAAGGGTCTAGACATGCCGTCTGGAAGCAACCGGTCAATGCGATATCTGGCTAGTACGAACAGGATCTTCAATAATCGGATCAATCGCAAGACTAACTTCCTCTTTGATCTGTTGATGTTCCAGTATCAAGCTTTTGCAAGTGCGCAGATTGCAATTGCGACAATGCATCGGTCAGGCCACTAACCTCGTTCTCAAGCTGACAGATTTCTGCATAAAAGTCTTCTGCTTCCAATGGGTGAGGGAATAGACCTGACTCCTCCTGAACGTACAATTTAATGTCATCTGCAATGGATTCGAACACCGACCCAACCCATTTTGTTCCGGATCTTAATGAGCGTCCCAGCTGGTGGGTAACTACCGGTCCCAACCAATGAGACAGAGGTGCCTCATAATCCGGTGCCACATCGGCAAAAATCTGATAAAGGTTGATCAGCAAGTCAGCGTCGCCAGACAGAATGGCATCCTCGTGCAGGTGGATGCGGCCCTTGTCATCTTTTTTAAAGAGGTTGAACAGTGTCTTTCGGGAACACTCTATGTCGCAATCAATATCCTTTACACAGGATTTCACTAATTCAATGTTGCCGTCATTCAGGACCAGATAAATCGTGATATTCCAATCTCGGATGTGTGTCTTTATGCATTTTTGGCCCAGTGTGTGAACCCGTTGCTGTGTAGCGGGGTCCAGTTCCAGAATCCGGGTAATAGCCCTCTCTACGGAGAATAAAAGAATATTCATTGCCGGGGATGAACGGTGCATGGCGGTCAATCTCGATATTGGGGTTAGGGTTTGACACCTTTGTGAATTGCCGTGATGCCACCCATTAGATTGAAATAATCGCACTGAACGAAACCGGCATCTATCAGCATGGACTTCAATTGTTCCTGATCCGGGTGTACACGAATCGATTCCACCAGGTACTGATAACTGTCCGAGTCACCGGTAATCCAATTACCAATTTTTGGCCATAGCCTGGAGTAGATATCGTATGCGTTCTGTAATGCATCACTGGTGGGTGAGGAAAACTCAAGGATCACAACGCGCCCACCGGGTTTCAAGACTTGCAACATTGAAGACAGCGCCCGGTCTTTTCGTGTGATGTTTCGCAAACCGAACGCGATCGTAATGCAATCAAAATGATTCTCCGGAAATGGCAGTTGCTCTGCGTCGGCCTGGACGTATCGGACGTTCGTGGCCAAACCTTTATCCAGCAGCCTGTCACGACCGATTTTCAGCATGGAGCGATTAATATCGCATAGAATTACCTGTCCCTTGCTTCCTACCCGGGTTGTAAACTGCGCTGTCAGATCACCTGTGCCACCGGCAAGGTCAAGTATGGAGTGACCCTTTCTCACAGCGCTCATTTCAACAGTCAATTTTTTCATTAAACGATGTAAGCCCAGTGACATCAGATCATTCATCAAGTCGTATTTGTTTGCGACTGAATGAAATACTTTGGCGACCCGATTCACTTTTTCTTCGGTTGCTATTTGCTGGTAGCCAAAGTGAGTGGTTTCCTGGATGTTCGTATGAATTGATTCGGACTTCTTCGACATGGAAAGATCTATGCACTTAAAAAGTAATAGTTTACCACTGGATTAGCCTGCATTTCGCATGATGATCTGGAATTTTCAGCGATAGAATGTGCTTCGTACTGGATTTCTTGACTGAGGACATAGTTGTGTAGCGCTGGCTGCGTCGGGGAGATTCAGTACAGTGCGCAAGATTCATTGAAAATCCGAATAGGCAAAGAGCGCCGTATTTCAAGTATGCTAACACACCTGCACCGCCGCCTTGTAAGAGATGCGGGTTAGCTGTAAAGGTGGACCTGGAGCCTGACCGGGAAAATGGGCCAATGTGCAGCCGCCACAGTAGGCCAATCTGT
>CAZNFE010000446.1:0-2774 GCA_964571945.1 uncultured Pseudomonadales bacterium | reverse complement strand
TATTATGGGGGTGGTCCCGGCCTGACCCCGCATCTAGACAACCTCGCAAAATCCAGCCTGCATTTCGATAACTTCTACGCCACCGGAACCAGAACGGTCAGAGGTCTCGAAGCGATTTCCCTATCTATTCCACCTACACCTGGCAGATCGATCATAAAGCGACCCAACAACACCGGTTTATTTTCCATTGCAACTGTCTTCAACCAGTACGGGTATGAATCCACATTTCTGTACGGTGGCTATGGCTATTTTGACAATATGAATGCCTTCTTTTCCGGAAACGGCTTCAAAGTGATTGACGAATCAGATTTCACTGATGATGAAGTCACTTTTTCCAACATCTGGGGTGTATCGGATGAGGATCTGTACCGCAAGGCAATGCAAGACGCGGATGCAACATGGGTGAAACGTACACCATTCTTTTCCCTTCTGATGACCACATCCAACCATCGACCCTATACTTATCCGGCAGGGCGTATTGATATTCCGTCCGGAGACGGCCGTTACGGTGCAGTCAAGTACACGGATTTTGCGATTGGCCAGTTTCTCTCTGAAGCGAGGCAACATGACTGGTTTGACGATACAGTGTTCGTATTCGTGGCCGACCACACAGCCGGAAGCGCGGGCAAGGTTGAGCTTGATGTGGCCAAGTATCGGATTCCCCTGCTGATTTATTCAAGTCGTGACATTGACCCTGGCAGGATCATGACGCTCTCCAGTCAAATAGATCTGGCGCCCACGCTTCTGTCATTGCTCAACTTTGATTACGAATCACGTTTCTTCGGTCAAGACATTCTAAAAATGTCCTCAACCGATGAACGAGCCTTGATCGCTAATTATCAAAAATTGGGGTTGCTGAAACCGCAGAGTCTGGCCATTTTGTCGCCCAAACAGACTGCGCTCTGGGTGCAGGATCCATTTGGTAAGTATCAAATAGAACACCTGACCGGCCTGGATCCTCGTCTCGATGATGTCATCGCCTGGTATCAGGGAGCCGATTATGTTTACACCCGGGGACTCAATCTTGTCCAGTAGAGCAACCGTCGGAATACTCTTGTCCAGCTTATTCTGTAGCCTGGCTGTATTCATGCAAGGCGCCAGAGCCGACTGCGCAGTACCTTACGAGCCTACACCTCAGGGATATGATTTCACTGCCCATGTAGATCACTGGGCACAATCCAATACTACAAAACAAGAAGTGCAGGGCAGCAAGACTGTGGGTGAAGTCTACCTGAATCAACTGCCAGTGTTCGATACAACCAAAAGCAATGAAGACAATAAGCTATATCAGTGGATAAACCGCGTACATATCGACACACATGAGCAGGTGTTGCGTGATCTTCTGCTGTTTTCAACGGGAGAACAGATCAATCAAAACCTGGTTGAAGAAAGCGAACGCATTCTTCGAGATCAGAGTTACATTGGTGAAGCAGATGTCAGGATCGTTTCTGATTGTGATGATGTGGTGGATCTGGAGGTCATCACCAGAGAGGTCTGGACGATGGTACCGGAAGTTTCGTTCAAGTTTGCCGCAGGTGAATCAAGCAGCAGGTTTGGACTCAGGGACTCGAATTTTCTCGGCACCGGGAAAAGGATATCATTAAGTTACGCGAGTAACTCCGAACGAAATACTGTGTTGATGCACTATTCAGACCGAAATTACCGCGGTTCACGCATCTACATGCGTGCTCACCTGGATAGTAGCTCGGATGGCTACGAACGATTGCTCCAGGCAACATTGCCCTTTTACGCATTGAACACAAAGCGTAGCTGGAGCTTCGTTGGTAAACAACGGGAATACATCGCAAGTCAGTATAAATTAGGCAAAAAAGTATCCGCTCTAAAAGTGCATGTGGATGTACTCGATACCTACCTGGGATTCTCCAGGGGGCTGTCCGGAGGGCATGCCAACCGCTACCGCTTCGGGCTGCACTGGGAAGACCAGTCTTTTGCAACGACCACCGATGATCCGCCCCCGCCCGTGATGACTGACGACTTCACTTTGGCTTATCCATTTTTCGAGTACGAGTACATTCAGAACAAGTATGCTCAGGTGTTCAATATCAACCAGATCCAGAGAGTGGAAGATCTGTATATAGGGAGGTTCATTCGCACACGCATCGGTTATTCTAGCCCGGACGACCGGCGCTTGATTCTTGCCGGGGAGCTGAACGACACCTTCATCGCAGCGAACAAAATACTATTACAGGGGGGCATTAACTGGAACTCTCGCTGGAACTTTGATAACAGCGCTGTCGAAGAAGGAGAGATCGGAGTGCACCTGAAATATTATCGAGGCCAGACTGAAAATCGGAGTCTGGTGCTCGGATTTAGTGGTGTGTTGTTAAAAAACCCTGCCAGTTACAGGCAATTGACGCTGGGAGCGCAAAATGGCCTGAGAGGATTCAAGAATCGCTATTTAACCGGGGATACAAGTTACCTGTTTAGTGCTGAGGAACGAATATTCACTAAATACGAACCTTTTGGCTTGTTTAACGTTGGATTTGCGGTATTTCTGGATGCCGGTAAGGCGTATTATCGGGACACAAAAGAGAATAACCCGGGTTGGTTAACCGATATTGGCCTGGGATTGCGCCTCATACCAAGCAAGGCGGAGAGGGGGCAGGTTATTCATATCGATATCGGGTATCCCCTCAATTCCGTAGACGGATCCAGATCGGTTCAGGTTACCGCAGAACTTAAAAAAATCCTCTAGGTACTTCTAAATAACAAATCCCTAAACCATACTCGGCAATGGCAAATCGTCGGTCCGT
>CAZNFE010000445.1:0-2792 GCA_964571945.1 uncultured Pseudomonadales bacterium | reverse complement strand
GATAGTACGCATCTTCAAGAGAGCCCGGGCGCTGGGCGTATATGAGTTATCTCAGGGTATTCAGAGCTTCGCTGACGAGCAGCTGAACGGATTAGTTAGAATTCATGATATCAGGCAAGCCAGACAGGCTATCGAGACGGCAAAGCGCGCCGGATATGAGAACTTGAACCTGGATCTAATGCATGGCCTGCCTGGTCAGGATGAGGTAGCTGCCTTGAAGGATCTTGAAATCGCATTGAGCTATGACGTTCCCCATCTTTCCTGGTATCAGTTGACCATTGAACCGAACACCCGATTCCATTCTCAACCACCTGAATTGCCACTGGAAAACGATTTATGGTCAATTCAGCAATCAGGTGCCAGCTATCTGAATGACCACTTGACCCAATATGAAATCTCTGCGTTTTCCCAACCCGATTATCAATGTCAGCACAATCTGAATTACTGGAGTTTTGGCGACTATATTGGCATTGGCGCGGGCGCACATGGTAAATCCACATTGCCTGGTTTTACACAAGTCATTCGAACCGCAAAAACCAGAATTCCAGCGCATTACATCCGGCATAGCGGTGATCGAGCCAATTCTCTGCGCCCCGCAAGAACTTTCGGGTCGGTCCGGCAAGTTAGGCCTGATGAGTTACCGCTGGAATTTATGATGAACTGTCTGCGGCTCAAAGCCGGGCAGCCAGAAGCCATGTTTAAGGCTCGGACTGGCTTGCCATTGTCCGTTGTAGCTGATTTTCTGACAACTAACAAAGGAAAGGGATTATTGCATGAAGGACCAGTGATTCAGGCAACAGAAAAAGGATATCGGTTCCTCAATTCACTGCTTGAGGAACTCATTTGACGGGATTGAGAGGGAACGCCCCCTTTTGCAGAGCCACCTGTCGAGATACATCCGGCTTTATCGGAGCATTGTCACTAATCGTTTTCTTGAAGACCAAATCCGCCACCTTATGGCCGAGACGCCTGGCTCTGCGTTCGTACTTGGTTTCCGTTCTTACTCGCCCTGCGTTGCTGATCTCAAACTGATTACTATCCGTGACTATCTGCTCTATTTGTTTCGCGTATGACGACAAGTCTGTGGCGAGATGCAACACCCCTCGATCTTTCAGTTTTCTACCGACCAACTGCACGAATTCGGGTTGAATCAGACGTCGTTTTTGATGTTTTTTCTTCGGCCAGGGGTCTGGGAAATAGATTTGTACCACATCCAGGCAGTTGTCAGGGATACAATATTGCAGCACCTCAATTGCGTCATGGCGGTATATCCGCAGGTTGGAAACACTGTGTGATGCGGCAAGCTGCATCAAATGACCGACTCCGGGACCATGCACCTCAATGCCAAGAAAGCAGGTATTCGGACAGGCACGAACAGATTCGATCAGCGAATCTCCCATACCAAATCCAATCTCGAGAACCACGTGAGGTTGTCCCGGATCTGCTTGCTGAGCCGGAATTTCAAAAATCTGATCAACATCAATTACTTTTCGTCTAAATTCCAACCCATACTCAGGCCACAATTCCTGCAATGCCCGACGCTGGGCCAGGGTCATTCGACCCTGACGAAGCACATAGCTCTTAATGGTTTTTTTTTGAGATTCTTCCAAGAGAAGATATTCCAACAGGTGTAGTTTCAGATTATGGAACTACCATCAAACTGAGATTGCTGGTGTGCCCCGGGTGTACTAACAATTCAAATGAGCCTGTACTTCAGACCCCAAGAACTACACTGGTCATACCACTCAAACCAGCCGATAAAAAGATCCATTTCATGACATGTTAGCTATTATTTCGAGCTGGGGAATTCAGCCAATGACTATCTCAATCGACATCAGGCATCCATAGACAGTTTGAGTTTTTTTATCGCATCTTTTTCAAGTTGCCTTACTCTTTCTGCTGAAATCTGATATTTACCAGCTAGTTGGTGCAGCGTACTCTTTTGCTCGGATAACCAGCGTTTTTTGATGATATCCGCACTTCTGTGATCCAGTATACCTAGTGCTTTCTGAAGTCCGTCAAGGTTTGACCGATGAGAGTCATGATGTTCTACAATTTGCGCCGGGTCCGCCTGGTCACTGTGCAGATACCGAGCAGGTGCCTTTTCATCGCCATCTTCCATGCTGCCGTCATAGCCTTCATCGAACGATCCCAGTCTTTTTTCCATTTGCCTGACCTGTTTCTCATCAACACCCAGTTCAGTGGCAATAGTTTCGACCTCGGCATTTTTCATCCAGCCGATCTGTTTCTTCAGTCCGCGAAGATTAAAAAAGAGTTTTCGCTGCGCTTTGGTAGTTGCTATTTTGACAATACGCCAGTTTCGCAGGATATATTCGTGAATTTCTGCTTTTATCCAGTGCACTGCAAAAGAGACCAGGCGTACGCCAAATTCCGGGTTAAAGCGCTTCACTGCCTTCATCAGGCCAACATTTCCTTCCTGTATCAGATCGGCTTCAGATAATCCATAGCCAGCATATGATCGAGCCACATAGACAACAAATCGAAGATGAGACATTACCAGTTGGCGGGCAGCTTCCACGTCACCCTCATAGAACAACTTATCCACAAGGGTTTGCTCACTTTCCCTGGACAGCACAGGAATGCTGCTGACACCCTGTATATAAGCCGCCAGATTACTACCTGGAGACATCATATTTAGCGGTTGCAGGCTCGTCGCCATAGTGTTCTCTTGAAAAAAACGGGTTGCGGAGTTTAGCACTCATTATGCGGAAGCGCTATAAAATTCGATAATTCCGTTACTGTTGGCACTGAATACCGGCAGAAATCCCGAA
>CAZNFE010000444.1:0-2793 GCA_964571945.1 uncultured Pseudomonadales bacterium | reverse complement strand
GCAGCCGCGAGATGTACCACCAGCAGCGTGATATTGAAGCTGAGCCGCTCAGATGTGGGGGCAATTCAGAATTCAAACCCTGCCGATAAGTATGTGGTCACCAGCCTGGCCGAAGCAGATGATGCTGACTCGGACTGGATGTCGAGCATGCTGAGTTCACCACTATTCGACTTTGTTCCGCCACACAACATTCAGGAACTGTTTAACCGGTTCGAAGAAGTGAATTGTAAAAAGGGTGACGTTGTTATTCAACAGGGTGAACCAGGCGACTATTTTTACGTTATCCAGCAAGGCAATACGAAAGTCGAATACAACACTGGCGACAAAACCATCCTGCTGGCTGAATTGGAGAAAGGTGCTTTTTTCGGCGAAGATGCACTGATCAGCGATGTACCGAGAAACGCTACCATTACCATGGAATCAGATGGCAAGCTCATGCGATTGTCGGAAAGTGACTTTAGAAGTCTGCTTCAGGAGCCTCTCATTGAAAAAATCGACATGGCTGAAACGGAGAAAATGATCGAGGCAATTGATCCGCTAACCTGGATTCTCGATGTCAGAACACGACAGGAATTCCAGGAGAGTATGATCGAGAACAGCATCAATATCCCGTTACTTACCTTGCGCGACAACTTTGGAAAGCTGGATCAGGAAGCAGTTTACGTGGTTCGCAGCGGCGGTGACCATCGCAGTGAGCTGGCAGCATACATACTCAACGGCAAGGGTTTCACCGCCTATGTGCTGGATGAAAGTAGCTGATTAGCCTGGGAGGCTGACTAAGAACAGACTAAACTGCGTGCGCCCCATCTCACCTGCTCTCAAGTGTTAGTCAACTGCCCCTCATTTTATAGATGGCCCGCAACATAGAGGTCATGGCTGCTTTACCTGTATCCTTAAAATAAACATCCACTACCACATCCACAAACTGGTGCGCCTTCTTCTCAAAGAGATCGGATATGGCACATTCACAAATCAGCTCAGATCCGTTAGGAACAGCAGCAAAGTTCTGTGATTCTGTCTGCAGATGAATCCACGGATTCATATAGGCATTCCCGGCAAGGACCCAGTTGGTAAGGCCAAGCAGATAAGATGTGTTGGCAAATGCAGCTCCATCCAAACTGAGAAGGTCGGGAATTCTGGCACCATCTCTGAGATAACGCGCCATGTTGTTTTCGTTATTCCATCTTGCAGGAAGCGACAACATACCAACATCCCTTAATCTTTCCATTTCTTCCCTTGTTGCCGGTGGAATGTTTTGGTTCTTCTCCAGCATCGGATCTCCGCGCATGGTGGGATGCTCAGGAAGTGAGGCGGGGATTTCCACGAGCGCATCCGCACACTGTGTGCCTTCCTGATCAATCAGGATCGCATGGTAGGAATTGTCGGTCTGATCTGATACTTCAACTGAAAACCGGAAGTTGTCATATAGTGGATTACGAATCACTACAGCGGCTCTGCCGTTGTTGAGCCAGTCCATGCCCCAGGCCACAACCGCAGGATGGGTAAGGTAGGATGACACCGTAACACCTGGAACCAGACCACCCTTAAATCCGTACTCCTTTGCTACTTCGTCCGAATGAATACGATTGGAAGAATCGGGACTTTGGTTGAAAGCAATCTCATTCCAGTTTTTTGCAAGTGTCATTTCTGAACCCCTTTGTAGTGCAGATAACAATCCTCCGGCAAAGCCAGGAGTTTTTTGTTTTCGTTAGCTCTCATCAGGTAACGGCTTCCTGTGTCAACTTCTTACATTACCCTCTCGCATAGCCTGCTTATACAAGCACCTCGATCAACCGGGGCCCCTTATGCTTCATTGCGGTCTCCACCTGCCTGTTAAATTCTTCTGCAGTAGTTGCCAGGGTTGCCGGGACTCCCATGCCTTCGGATATTTTTACAAAGTCCAGTTCCGGATTTGTCAGATCCATCATATCCAGCGTTTTCTTGTTCATGGTTTGTGCGCCGACTCTGGCAAGTTCAATCTGGAGGATCATATACTTTCGATTACTAAAGATTACCGACAACACATCCAGGTTTTCTCTGGCCATCGTCCACAACGCCTGGATCGTGTACATGGCACCACCATCTCCATGCAGACAGATCACTTTCCGCTCCGGACAGGCAACAGATGCACCAATGGCATTTGGCAGACCAAATCCGATTGAGCCACCCGTCAGGAATACCCAGTCATTACCGGGTCCATTATCTGCCAGCGTATAAGTACCTAAGCCGGACGTGGCGCTTTCGTCGATGACGATCGCATTATCCGGCATGAATCTGACTACACCTCTGCCTACCGATTCCGCAGTAAGATCACCGCTTATTAACTCTGGTCGCTGTAATTGCTGGCGCCGAGGTGTAAGACTATTGGCATCCAATTCGTCCACCAGAGCCTGTAAAGCACCAATGATATCGTGTCCCGGTTCTACCAGAGAGCTGACATTGCAATCTTTCGGCGTGAATTCACTGGATTTACCCGGATAAGCGAAGAACGCGACCGGCGCTTTGGTGCCAACCACCACCATCTGTTTCATGTCAATCAGTTGTTGTTCAGCCTGTTCGGCAAAATACCCGAGTCTGTCAACCTGTATGCTGCCCTCCCCGCGTCGAATTTTTGAGGCAAATGTCGAGCTGATGAGTTTTGCACCCGTTTTCTGCGCAATTTTGTCGGCAAGCTCCAATCCTTCCAGGCTGAGGGCAGCGCCTGACATCATCAATACAGCCGGCGACCCGAGTGACAGGCTTTTTGCTGCAACAACTACATCGTCCTGAGCACACGCACGCGCCAGGGGCAGA
>CAZNFE010000443.1:0-2797 GCA_964571945.1 uncultured Pseudomonadales bacterium | reverse complement strand
AATAAGTAAACTGTCCCCGATTTAATCCTCGCCGGAGGAAATAAGTAAACTGTCCCCGATTTAATCCTCTGTCCCCGATTTAATCTGTCCCCGAATTCCCAATCAGTCAATCTGATCCAGTGCATTGAGAATCGTACAATGAATGGCTGGCTCTTCTCCACCACAGCAGGCTTCCGTGATTTGTTGCAGCGCGCTTTTCATGCATAACAATTCTTCAATTTTCTCTGCAATCTCAACGAGCTTGGCTTCAGCCAGATCTTTTACTTCAGCACAAGTGCTGCTTTCTCTTTCCACCCGCAATGACAAAAGTTCAGAGATATCCTTCAGACCAAATCCCATTTTTCTGGCACGCAGAATAAATTCAGCCTTCTTTACATCGGCTTCGGTGTACAGGCGATATCCGGCGTCACTTCTTCTGGGTTCACTCATCAGTCCCCTGGCTTCATAAAATCGCAGCGTCTCATTGTTAATGCCGGTGCGGGCGGAGAGTTGCCCAATGCGAAGATATCCCATAAATTTGCTCCCTGATTGGTTGCCAGGCTTCGTCTAACCTTATACACAACTAGAAGGTTCACAGTGTAACAGGAATCGAACGGCGATTAAAACCGGTGGTATTTGACCCCATCGGTCGTTACCAGCTTCAGGCCTGATCTGACTGGACAAGTACCAGAGCCCTGCCATTGACTCGGCGTTTGCCACTTGCCGCGCGATATTTTCTTATTTACTACTTTCACTACAGACCCGGCACCATTACTATTCAATTACAAAACTCCCAGCAGAAGGCAGGTACATGTCACAAACAACAGAAGTTTTACTGGACGGATTATGCTTCGGTGAAGGTCCCCGATGGCATGCCGGAAGATTGTGGTTTTCCGACATGCACGATCACAAAGTGCTTGCCGTGAACCTGGATGGCAAGGTTGAAACCATCGCGGAAGTACCCAATCAACCTTCCGGGCTCGGTTGGCTTCCCGACGACAGCCTGTTGATTGTGTCGATGACAGATCGCAAATTACTGCGCCTGGAAGCCGGGAACCTATCCGAATTCGCTGACCTGTCTGCGCTGGCATCCTTTCACTGCAACGATATGGTGGTGGACAGCGAAGGCCGGGCCTACGTCGGCAACTTCGGTTTTGATTTCCTCTCTGGTGAAGATCCGGCCGATGCAGAGCTGATTATGGTCACACCGGATGGCGATGCCAGCATAGTTGCCCGGGAAATGAAGTTTCCCAATGGCACCGTAATTACACCGAATGGGCAGACCCTGATCGTGGGTGAGACCTGGGGTGGCACCCTGACCGCTTTTGACATAGCCGCAGATGGCAGTCTTTCCGGGCGCAGGGTCTGGGCGCAACTGGAAGGCGCCATCCCGGACGGGATCTGCCTCGATGAGGGTGGCGGAATCTGGGTCGCCTCTCCTATGAGTAGTGAGGTACTGCGTGTTGTGGAAGGCGGAAACGTGACCGATCGAATCAGCGTGGCAACCCAGGCATTCGCCTGTATGCTGGGCGGACCAGACAGAAAGACCCTGTTTATTCTTACAGCTAACTCATCCGAGCCGGATGAATGCAAGCAAAGCCGAAGCGGTTGCATTGAAATGGCCACCGTGGCCATTGCCGGAGCAGGATTACCCTGAAGCAACGTTTTTATCAACAATGTTATCAACAATCGTATTTTGCTAACGAGAATCATGTCGCATGAGTATAAATCCTGACCCTGTCATTGTTGTGATCTGTGGTGGCCCCTCTGCAGAAGCCGAAGTGTCCCGTATCTCTGCCGCCGGAGTCGCCCAGGCACTTCAGGCCAGCTTCAAACAGGTACACACCGTTGATCTGGATCATCAGTTGGCTGCCGTTCTGTTGGACTTAGCGCCGGATGTCGTCTTCCCGGTTCTGCATGGTCCTCCCGGTGAGGACGGAACCGTGCAGGGTTTTCTTGAAATTCTGGGCATACCCTATGTTGGCAGTGATGTCCACGCCAGTGCCAATGCCATGGACAAAATCATTTCCAAACAGATATTTCGACGTGCCGAACTACCTCTGATCGATGAGGTCGTACTGCTGCAATCCAGCGGAGTCGCCGCAGGCGTCCAACAGATCACTGATCATCTCGGCGAGTATGTGGTGGTAAAACCAGCCAGGCAGGGTTCGGCGTTAGGCGTACATATGATCGATAACAGCAATCAGCTGCATGCCGCCCTGGAAGATGCCTTTCAGTACGATGCGCAGATACTGGTGGAACAACGCATCGATGGCCGCGAAATTACCTGCGGAGTACTCGAACGAAGCGGTACTGCAGAAGCGTTCCCGGTAATTGAAATACTGACCCCGGAAGACAGCTGGTATGACTATGAACATCGCTATACCAAAGGATATAGTGAACATGTGATGCCCGCTGAAATACCGGCTGAACAGGCCGTACGAATCCAGCAAATTGCACTGGCTGCCCATCAGGCACTCGGGTGCCGCGATTTATCTCGCGCCGACTTCATCGTGCCGAATGACTCGGAAGAGTATCTGCTGGAAGTGAACAATCTGCCCGGCATGACCCCGACCAGTCTATACCCGGATGGTGCCAGTGGCGCTGGATTGAGCTTTGCAGATCTGGTTGCATTACTGGTGCAGAACGCGCTGGATCGAGGATCTTGAATCAGGAGTTGATTAGAACCAGCACTCCGAGCCTGCTATTGGGTATTGCGTGCCAAGCCCGGATTTATTGAAAGCGACTCCCACGGCCGCGACACATCTACAAATAACATTGATGGGTAGTGGTACCGGAAGGGAAGGCATGTCAGAGA
>CAZNFE010000442.1:0-2799 GCA_964571945.1 uncultured Pseudomonadales bacterium | reverse complement strand
GATCAACTCACCATGGCCGGATTGGAAGTGGAGGGCTTTGAGCCGGTCGCAGGCGCTATTGAAGGCATTCTCGTTGCAGAAGTGACTGCTGTTGAGGCGCACCCTAATGCAGATAAACTGCATGTCTGCAAAGTATCCGCCGGGGATTCCGAACCGCTGCAGGTGGTTTGCGGTGCGCCCAATGTACGCACCGGCATGAAAGTACCGTTTGCAGCCGTGGGTGCATTCATCGATGGTCATAAAATCAAGAAAGCTAAACTTCGTCAGATAGAGTCTTTTGGCATGCTTTGTTCCGAGCGGGAACTGGGAATTTCTGACAACCACGAAGGTCTGATGGCATTGCCCCAGGATGCACCCGTTGGGATGTCGATGACTGAATACCTGCAACTGGACGATGCGGCGATTGATCTGGATCTCACACCCAATCGCAGTGACTGCCTTGGAATCATCGGCCTGGCCCGCGAAGTGGGCGTGCTGAACAATACTGATGTAACCGCACCTGACATGCAGACCGTGCAGGCATCGAACGAGAGCACCTTCTCGATTCACCTGAGCGCTGCAGAGGCTTGTCCCCGATATGTCGGACGGGTAATCAACAACATTGATCTGCATGCCGAAACGCCACTCTGGATGCAGGAAAAACTCCGTCGCTGCGGGCTGCGCAGTATTGATCCGATTGTTGATGTTACCAACTATGTGATGCTCGAATTAGGCCAGCCCATGCATGCCTTCGACCTGGATCGATTGCAGGGGCGCATTGATGTTCGACTGGCAGCCAAAGGCGAGTCGATTCAGTTACTGGATGGCCAGGACATTGCACTATCGGAAGGGACGCTGTTGATAACCGATGATTCCGGTCCCATCGCCATCGCAGGGATCATGGGTGGTATGAGTACCGCTGTCGTTGAAGGCAGCCGGAATATTTTTCTCGAGAGTGCCTTTTTTTCACCCATGGCCATGGCCGGTAAGGCGCGCTCCTATGGATTGAATACCGATGCAGCACATCGATTTGAACGGGGTGTCGACTATGCAATTCAAAGCAAAGCCATTGAGCGCGCTACCGCACTGATTCTGGAAATTGCCGGTGGTGAAGCGGGCGTTGTAGTTGAGGCAGTATCGGAAGCGGATTTACCCGTACAGAACCGGGTCACACTTCGATCGTCCCGCATCAATCGCCTGCTTGGTATTCATGTGTCCGATCAGGACGTGGATGAAATGCTGGTGCGATTAGGGTTCGAACATGAAAAAACCGTGCTGGAGGATGATATCAACTGGGTTGTTACATCGCCCACGCACCGGTTTGATATTGCCCTGGAAGTGGATTTGATCGAAGAAATCAGCCGTATCTATGGCTACAATAATTTGCCGGTGTCCGTACCAACTTCAGATCTGGATATGGCGCACCTGCCGGAAACCGAACTGACCGACGCCAGTATCCGCAGGCAACTGGTTGTGCGCGGCTATCAGGAAGCAATCACCTATTCGTTTGTCGGCGGGGAAGCGCAAGCATTGCTGGATCCGGTGAATGATCCCATTGAACTGGCCAATCCGATTTCCCCTGACATGTCCGAGATGCGCACCACACTCTGGCCAGGCCTCATAAAGGCCTTGCTCTATAACAAGAACCGGCACCAGGACCGGATTCGATTGTTTGAAACCGGCTTGCGATTCCTGCAGCCACCTAATCTGGACGCGATTGATCTCGCTCAGATAACCCAGGAAAAAATGCTCGCTGGTGTTGTTATGGGGCCAAGAATGCCGGAGTCCTGGTCTGAAAATGCGGAAAAAGTCGATTTTTTTGATGTCAAAGGTGATCTGGAATCCGTTTTCGCGTTGACCGGTGATGCGGCATCATTCGTCTTTCAGGCTGTTGAACACCCCGTATTGCATCCCGGCCAGGCTGCAGAAATCACACGTAACGGCAAAAAACTGGGCGTAATGGGGTTATTGCACCCCCGAATCCAGGCCGCACTGGATCTGGATGAACCGGTATTGCTGTTTGAATTAGCCATGGCTGGCCTGATTTCAGGAAAATTGCCAGCGTTCACGGAGTTATCGAAATTCCCCGAAATTCGACGTGATATCGCCATCATTGTGGACAAAACTGTCCGGGTAGACCAGATTTTGGCAAATATTCGCGAAAATGCAGGGGATTACCTGCAAAACCTCATGTTATTTGACGTGTATACGGGCAAAGGCATTGATCCTACAAGAAAAAGTCTCGCTTTGGGCTTGACGTACCAGCATTCATCGCGCACTCTTACAGATCTGGAGATTAGTGATTCCGTTGATCGTGTCGTGACAGCACTACAAGATCAGTTCGGAGCCAGTTTGAGGAATTGATTCATGACTGCTTTGACCAAGGCTGAAATGGCTGAAAGGCTGTTCGAGGAGCTTGGCTTGAACAAGCGGGAAGCCAAAGAAGTGGTGGAACTCTTTTTTGAAGAAGTCCGCGCATCTCTCGAAGCCAATGAGCAGGTAAAACTTTCCGGATTCGGAAATTTCGATCTGCGAGATAAGAGCCAGCGACCCGGACGCAACCCAAAAACGGGTGAAGAGATTCCGATTACCGCTCGACGAGTTGTTACATTCCGGCCAGGGCAGAAGTTAAAAGCACGGGTAGAAGCATATGCTGGACCCAGATCATAACGCCGAGCTGCCGCCGATTCCCGGCAAACGATATTTTACCATTGGTGAAGTAAGCGGGCTGTGCAGTGTCAAGCCGCACGTGTTGCGCTATTGGGCACAGGAATTCCCGCAACTCAAACCCGTCAAGCGCCGCGGCAAGCGACTGACCTG
>CAZNFE010000441.1:0-2802 GCA_964571945.1 uncultured Pseudomonadales bacterium | reverse complement strand
ACCAGCATAGGCTTGTAGACCTACTATCCTTATCCGACTTTTCATTATTGGCTTGTAGGTCGGATTAGCCGAAGGCGTAATCCGACAGCCAGTCTGGTAATTATCAAACCCGTTAGACCACCTGTCCCGGCTGTGCGCTTGGTGAAATCAACGCAGGAACTACTTAATTTCATAAATTGACATCCCTACCGCACCCGGTCGATACCAACCTGTGCCCACTGCAACAATCGAGTTAAGCCAGCCATATTTATCCGATCCGGTTTCGAATACTGTTCTTTCACGAAAATAATATTCAGACGGATCTGCTGTTCCTGACAGTACTTTTTTTGCATTCTCTCTTGAATATTTCAGAAATCCCTCGCTGCGCATATAGATCAGTACGTCATCGTCCGTTTGTAATGTCACTCTGACATCCAGTTCTCCAACACCATCAGGCCTTACCAGAAACCAGTCCGCTCCATATGGTTGGATCATGCCCTGCAACCGCTCTCCTCTGAATGAACCACTGTCGCCTAACAATATCTGACGATTTCCTTTGGGTGTGTTACCAATTGCAGTGGGCTGCTGCAGCAGAACTACCATGTCAAACAGATGTTCATGGACAAGATCCAGGGTCTGGAGCAAGCTGTCTGAAGATGTATTACTCTCGCTCATTACAAGCCCTCTCCTGGCTGAGTCTGCAACGGTTGGCCGGAGGCTTCCCCGTCAATCCGGCAGTATATAAATCATGCCATTGGCATCAGAGGATGCAATCACTCCCGTTCGAAAGCGATCATCAACGAAATGGCTTTCGTTATCTCCGCCTTCATAGCCGCACATCAACATGGGTCCCTTTACGGTAACTTCGGCGGATTCGACCAGTTCCCAGAGAGCCTGTATGGGGGCTCCATTGCGTGGATCGGATGGAACTACATGTGCATTCGTCATGGGGATGCCCACAGACTCATCCAGATACCACTGGGGATGGGATCCAAAAATTGCCCCGGTCTCTGCCAGTCCGAATATCGTCAGGGAGGAACAACGAAAAGATTTGCCAACACGTTGCCGATCTCCAGGATTAAAAATGCCGTCTGTGCTCAATATGATGGAATCCAGAATTTCTCTCGCCTGCTTGACCGTACGCTTGGCTTCTCGAGTCGCCAGGGCGGCGGTCGCAAGATCCGAAATCGCGTATCCGGGACGGTACTGTTGGACTGCAGCTGCAAATCCTTCCGCATCACCCTGACCATTTATGACCAGCGGCACACCCAGATAAAGCGGCGCAATCACGGATAAAAGCCCTTCCCAGCGATCCAGGGACAAGCTGGCAAGCCATGATCGATCAAGCTGTGGCTGTAAGAATGTAACCACTGAAATGGCACCAGCCAGCAACGATCGATGACTATGATTGACAACCGCGTTTCTACCCTGAATGGCAACGGCTGCATCATTCAATTCTGTCAGACTGGCTACCTTGCCCCCTCCGGTGACCGAACCGGCATCCGGAATTTCTACCGTCGACAAATCTAACCCACTGCCGAAGTTTGTAGTGACCACGCTAACGTCTTCATCAGCCTGAACCAAACGGACGTGATATCCCGCCGAGAGTGCACTGAACAATCGAATGATTGCGGCAACTGAAAGTTCACTGCTCAACACACTGCGTCTGCTGTCCGGCTTTTTCTCCAGTAAAGTGTCAGACATCGCGGCAACTCGCTGCTGTAATTCAGCACAACTGATTTCACCCTCCGCTGAAATCAGTGCAATGTTGTCCGGATGTTCCCTGGCATGCCTGTCAACACATAATTCAACCACGCCATAAGGTGGGATCCCGGCTACCCGGTCAATTGACTCGGGCCAGTACCAGGATGGAGTTATCGCGATAGTTTTTGGCATTTTCTATTAATCCTGTAACAAATGTGGCTCATTTACACCAGATGCAAAGCGGTTCCCATGAACATGGCGATGATGGCCAGGCTCAATTCGAGTCGTACCACGATGTTCATCTGTACTATGGCAGCGCCTACCCGTTGTCTTTCTGTCTGAACTTGTGCAGCAGTCATTGAGGACGATACTCTCAGATGCATATCCGGATGAATTCGAAATGACAAAAGCGCCAGAATCGAAATCTGTACTGCCCACATCACGCACAGGCCTATGGCTATCCGGCCGTGTACGGTTGCTGGGCTGAAAGACTGTGTATGACTCTGTGTGAGCAGAATACCTGTTGTCAGCAGCACGAGCAGACAGAATAGCGACCACCATCGGTACTTCATTCCGGAATTCTGACACACCACCGCTATTTGAGATGGACGCATGTAGTTCTGAGCATACCTCAACACCAGTTCCATACAGATAGCGCCGCCCACGTATATGCTCCAACTCATCACATGAATTGCAGTAATGAGCGTCGCCACTACAGACTCTGCCAAAATACGCTGCTCCCAAACCTCTACTCAAAGCATTCCTCCCCGTAACAGGGAGGCACCAAGTAAAACGGCGATTATTGCTAATACCAGGTCGATTCGAGTCAAATGCTGAATCCAGGTAGCCGCTCGCATCTTGGCATCCATGTTCTGACTGGCGGCATTCTGACTGCTCCCTGATCCCAGTTTTCCTCTCAGTGTCGGCCTGAATACAAACGTAATCAAACCACCATTTATGACCAGCAACAGCCACACGATCAGCATCGCCAGCACCGTTTTGCCATAATCGTAATCCCAGGTTAAGGGCGGCACCAGCCAGGTATCGCCGCCGATCAAGCCCCTGATGTAAAGTCGCAACACACCCGTAACAAATATCAAAAACAATGATATCCAAACC
>CAZNFE010000440.1:0-2804 GCA_964571945.1 uncultured Pseudomonadales bacterium | reverse complement strand
TACACGCTCACAGTTTTGCATTTACAATCCAGCCATCTGAAGGCACTGTTTTTCACTGACTGAATTGTTATAGTTACAGTGAAAAGATTGATCATCTGCCCGAGAAAGCTCAATCATGCGCCAAAACTTCATCATCATCGGTACAATTGCTGCCCTTTTTTTGCTAGGCATGTGGGGTCAATATCAGCTTGATCCGGAGAATCTGGACAAGCACCTCTTACAATCCATCTATCAGGTATTGGTACTCTTCGTCGGCAGTGGTGAATGGACGTATGTTCCTGCACTGCCCTGGCAACTGGAAATGACCAGGATTCTGGCACCCATAGCCACCGTTATGAGTGTTATTTTCGTGTTAGCAAAAGATGTCTGGGTCGAGATTATCAACTACTTTGTCAGGTATCGAAAAAATCATTTGGTCATAGCCGGCCTGAGCGATAAGTCATGGCAATTCATACGGTCTTGCCATAGTGACTACAATGTTGTGGTGGTGGAGCTGAATAGTAAAAATCTGCTCATTGACCGGGTACGCAGTCTCGGCATATCCGTTATCATTAATGACATACTTGAACCGGGTACGTTCCACAAAATTAATCTGAATCGTGCGAAACATCTGGTAACGTTAACCGGTGATGACGGTACTAATCTGGAACTGGCTCTGAAGGCCAGAGACTATGTCAGAAATACGCAACCGCCAAATCATCAACTTCGAATTCACCTGCACGTTGACGACACACGCATATCACACAGATTAGAGAATTATCCTAAGTTCTTTTCTGACTACTCGCTGGCAGAGATCAGTTTTTTTAGCGTCTATAACCTGAGCGCCCGCATCTTGTTTCGAGAGTACCCCCCAGATCAATTCGCCGAAGTATTTGCGCAAAAAAAGGTACACATCGCCCTCTATAGTTATGGCGGGATGGCGGAACATATCCTGGTTGAAATGACAAGGATGTGCCAGTTCGCCAATTCATCCAGACTTCGTATTACAGTATTTGACAGAGATGCGACCAGCAAAGAACAACAGTTGCACAATGAATACCCAAGTCTGAGTGAAATATGTGATATAGAATTTGTCAATTGTGAAGTACACACGCCGAGGGCAATTCACAACCTGCCTCAGGATTTACTGGAGTCAGTTACCGAACATGTCGTCTGTTGTCCAACAGATGAGGAAAGCCTGGACCTTGCACTTATCCTGCGTTCCGTTCTGTTGCAGAGGGTAACCTGTAACGCACCTATTATGGTGCGCATGCAGGAATCCAGCGGCCTGGCGCAGCTATTGGAATCAAACATTGGTAATCCCGAAATCCCTGATGGCTTGTATCCCTTCGGCATGCTGGACCAGGTATTGAATGTAGATAATGTAATCAACGATCAACTCGATCGCATTGCACGTGCTCTGCACAACGATTATCTCGCACAACGTCGCAAGGAAGTGAGTGCAAGTCCAAGGCTTTATTCGTCACTACAGGAATGGAACGAGCTACCCGAACCCGATCGCAAGAGCAATCGCCTGCAGGGCGATCACCTGAATGTCAAATTAAGATCGATTAGATGCACGATCGATACAGTTACAGATCACAACTTCGAGTTTAGCGATGCCGAAGCAGAGATGCTGGCCAGAATGGAACATGAGCGCTGGAAATCCTGTAAGATACTCGAGCAGTGGCGCGCGGGTCCGGAACGAATTGAAGGTGCTAAGATCAACCCCTATGCAATCGCATGGGATGATATGCCTCTTGAAAGAAGACAATCAGAAATAAGAAGTATTGCTGAACTCCCAGCCTTGTTAAGCAATGAAGGCTGGCATATCCAGAGAGAACTTGTGATAGGCGTCACGGGTCACCGCTTACACAAACTGGATCCAGACAACCCACATCTCATTGCTGCAATTCGTAACACACTGCGCGATATCGCAAGTATTTACCCTAATCACAAACTAATTGTCATGTCACCACTGGCAGAAGGTGCAGACCGACTGGTCGCGAAGATAGCCATGGAACATTTTGCCATGTCTCTGCACGTTCCTTTGCCGCTACCGTATGAACTATATTACACGGATTTCAAATCGAGTGATTCGCTTGAAGAATTTAAGGAACTGGTTGGTAAAGCAGAACGATATTTCGAACTGCCAATGAAATTCGGTACACAGGAGCAACTCGCCTCACGCATGGATGGCACTCCCAATGAACTTCGAAATAAGCAGTATGCTCTGGCAGGAGCCTACATTACCGAGCGATCTGACGAGATGATCGCAGTCTGGGATGAGTTACCACCTGCAGGAACCGGGGGTACTGCACAAATAGTTGACTGGCGCCGCAGGCAAGCAGTTGATCAGGAATACAGGAATGCATCTGATCTTTTTCTACAACCAATTATGAAAGCACCCAGGATTGTCGCACCGAACCCGGACAACACCGCAGCGCTATAGTCATAACACACATCTGCGAGCATCACACTACTTCAATGGAATGGAGAAACAATATGAAATATGCAGCTTGGTTATCAGTCATCCTTCCGGGTTTCCTGCTACTGACAATAAACTCCAGCGGAGAAGACTCACTCCCAAAGAAATTCAGACCCGCTCTGATTGGCAAACACGATACATCATTGATCAGGCTGATTGAATTCCCGAAGTCTAAGAAAGACCTACAGATCGTTATCAAATGCGAGGGACAAATTGGCAATCCGGCAAATCCGCGAATGTATACAGTGGAGTTGCAATACAACCTGTAATTGCTATATGGAAAGCAAAAAGGACCGGGCAATTGCCCGGTCTTTTTTTACAATGGCTTCGAATCAGG
>CAZNFE010000439.1:0-2806 GCA_964571945.1 uncultured Pseudomonadales bacterium | reverse complement strand
TAAATTCATATACAACTGCCTTCGTAGTCCGGATGCTATTCATCAAACCCACACCCTGACCGACAAACGAAGTGGCTAATTGTCTGGCACCTGCATCACCGCCTTCAGCCAATCTGGTGATTCTCGCCAGTGGCGCTTCACTAACCATGGATTGCAGTGGCATGGGTAAGGGTTCAGGAGCCTCTTCTGATTCCCAGGCATCTGTCCATGGGGAACGTAATTGACGCGAATATTTCCCTGTTCGGGCTCTTGAACGGACCGTTTGTCGGGAACTTGCAGCGACATATTTATCCTTAATCACCGGGGACGTTTCTGCTTCCGTGGTGGTCAACCAGACGGAACCTGTCCAGGCGCCTGCCGCACCCATCGCCATGCAGGCTGCCATCTGGCGGCCAGTGACAATTCCACCGGCAGCCAGTACCGGAATCCCGGAGGATTGTACGGCCTCACAGACTTCCGGAACCAGCACCATGGTTGACACTTCACCACAGTGACCGCCTGCTTCTGTACCTGCCACCACTAGAATATCAACTCCGGCATCCACCTGTTTGGCAGCGTGCTCCTTCGCGCCTACCAGCGCAGCTACCGCAACATTTTTCTGTTTGCCTAAATCCAGCATATATCTTGGCGGAACACCCAGCGCATTGGCAATCAGTTTGATGGGGTGAGAAAAGGCCACATCGATGATGTTGGATGCCCGTCCGCTGGTGAGAAAACCACCAGCAGTACCAATCTGGTCTTTGTACACATCGGTAGAATCGATTTTGTGTTGTGCCAGTATCCCGGCTGCGAAATTACGATGTGCATCCGGGATCATATCGAGAATTTCGTCGGATGTGGCATCATCATCGGTAATTGCCATGCTGGTAGGTGCGATCAGATCAACGCCATAGGGTTTGCCATCGATATGTTCATCAATCCAGTTCAGTTCGATTTCGAGTGTTTCGGCATTAAAACCTGCTGCACCTAACACGCCCATACCACCTGCCTTTGATACTTCCACCACCACGTCACGACAATGGGTAAATGCAACCAGAGGGAATTCGATCTCCAAAAGATCACAAATCGGTGATTTCATGCGTTTCTCCTAACATTTTAATTTCGTATAGAAAAATCAAATTAGTATTAGTAAGCCATTGTTGCCTGATTTTTCATTACCAGGCATCAATATTTCTCCTCTTTTTGCCTTCCCGTTCTGGCACTGCCGGTACGGAGTTAAACACGTTGCTGATCCAGTGTCTTGAGTCCGCGGGATCGATCACATCATCTACTGCGAAAGAGACACCGGAGTTTAATGCCTTGCCTCGCGCGTACGCGGCTTCAACCAACTCATCGTAACGTCTGACCCGCTCCTCCGGATCTTCGATCGCTGCCAATTCGTTGCGAAAACCAAGTTTGACCTGACCTTCCAGACCCATGCCACCGAATTCTCCGGTAGGCCAGCTGAGAGTAGCAAAAGATTCCTTAAGGCTGCCGCCGGCCATCGCCTGTGCTCCCAGGCCATAGGCTTTACGCAATACCATAGTGACATGAGGTACGGTGAGATTGGCACCGGTGACGAACAGGCGAGAGCAGTGACGCACGAGTCCAGTACGTTCAACTTCCGGACCTACCATCATCCCCGGAGTATCACAAAGTATCAGTAGTGGTATATCGAATGCATCACACAGCTGCATGAAACGAGCTGCCTTATCGGAGCCATCACTGTCGATAGCACCCGAAAGATATATCGGATTATTTGCAATCACACCGATTGCTTGCCCCTCGATACGAATAAAAGCAGTTACCATGCCCAGCCCGAACAGTGGTCTGAGTTCAAGAACGCTCCCTGAATCCGCAAGGGTATTGATAACATCCCTGACGTTGTATATGCGCTTTCGGTTCTCCGGGACAATATTCCTCAGCAGGCGCTGGTCCGGGCAATCCCAGTCCTTCAGGTTTCCCTGAAAATAGGATATGTATTGTTTGGCGACTGCAACCGCTTCGGTTTCGTCTTCCACGGCGATATCCACCACGCCACTGACAGTTTGTACGTCCAGAGGTCCTATTTCTTCAGGTCTGAAAACTCCAAGATTGCCGCCTTCAATCAGAGCTGGACCACCCATACCAATATTCGCATCTTTGGTAGCGATAATTACATCGCAGCAACCCAGCAGAGATGCGTTACCGGCGAAGCAGAAACGAGAGGTGATGCCGACCAGCGGTACCAGGCCACTGAGCCGTCCCATGGTTGCAAATGTGGGAGTATCCAGCGGCCGATAGGCACCGTCATCGCGACCCTGACCGACTTTGGTTGTGCTTTGACCGCCTTGCCTCTTACCACCTGTCCCGGCTCTGCCACCACCGCCTTCGGTGAAAAATATCACCGGGCGTTTCCATTTTGCGGCGAGTTCGAGCATGCGGTCAGTTTTTGGATGATTCACTGCACCCTGGGTACCGGCCAGCACGGTATAGTCATACGACATGACCACACATCGGGCTGTCTCCCGATCAAAGTGATCACCGTTCACACTCCCTATACCTGTGACCATACCGTCAGTTGAAAATTTCTTGATCACTTCTTCTCTGGGTAATCCCGTTCCAGGCGTCAGGACCAGCTGACCATTCTCCAGGAAAGTACCCGGGTCACAGAGATCATTAATGTTTTCCCTGGCGGTTCGCTGATGCGTTCTGCGGCGTTTGGCCACCGCATGCGGTCGTCTCTCATCAAGCGCGTGCCTTCTTCAATAAAACGCGACGAGCATTGTTTTTTTTTAAATAATACGGCGCCCCCCGAGATCTACCCTTTTCCCCTACCCGACGCTCT
>CAZNFE010000438.1:0-2812 GCA_964571945.1 uncultured Pseudomonadales bacterium | reverse complement strand
TATTCATCTTCCAGCGCTATTTTTTCCAGTTGCTGCGCCATTTCCAGGAGCGGATCGTCGACACCCAGTTCTTCCAGCACGGCATGACAGGTCTCTTGCATCACTCTGGCGCGCGGGTCGAAATTCTTATACACACGATGGCCAAATCCCATAATTCTGAACGGATCATCAGGATCTTTGGCCTTGTTAATGAATTTACCTATGCGAGAAGCATCGCCTATCTCTGCGAGCATTTTCAATACAGCTTCGTTAGCACCGCCATGGGCAGGTCCCCACAGAGCCGCTATACCGGCAGCAATGGTTGAATACGGGTTGGTACCTGTAGAGCCGGCCATACGGACTGTGGAGGTAGATGCGTTTTGCTCATGATCGGCATGCAACAGGAATATCTTGTCCATCGCTTTTGCAATGGTTGGGCTTACATTGGGTGCTGAACCGGTTTTACCGAAGGTCATATGCAGGAAATTCTCGGCATAACCGAGTTCAGGGTTTGGTGCGATGAATTCTTCCCCCTGGGAGTGTTTGTAGGTCATGGCAGCGAGGGTTGGAATTTTAGCAATGAGTCGGTGCGCCACCAGTTTCCGATGCGCTGCATCATCGATATCGAGACCGTCATGGTAAACGCCTGCCAGAGCGGCTGCCGCACCGCACATGATTGCCATCGGGTGAGCTGATTGCTGGAAGCCTTTGAAGAGCCTGGCTGTTGTTGCGTCTATGCTGAGATGGCTTTTTATGCTGTTAACGAATTCTTCATTTTGCTGCGGCGTGGGTAATTCACCTTCCAGTAACAAATAACAGGCTTCCAGGTGGTTTGAGTTTGCTGCCAGTTCTTCAATTGGATATCCGCGATAGAGAAGGATTCCGTTACCGCCATCAATATAAGTGATGCGGGATTCACAGGATGCCGTGGAGACGAAACCAGGATCTAGCGTGAATACGCCTTCAGCAGTCAGCTTGCCAACTTCAATGACATCTGGCCCCTCAGTACCTTCCAGTACGGATAAGTCGACTGTTTTGCCGTTTAATTCAATCTGTGCGCTTTTAGCCATGTAAAACTCCTGAGTTTGCGATCGTATCCGGTAGAGCAGGCTGTGCTGATTGAAATGGACAGATAACTGACGCAACCGGATTATTGATAAGGTATATGATTCCTTATACTGCTTCCAATAAATATATATTATTTCGCTATTAGGAACACTAATGAGCGTGACTGATGTGATTTATTATATTCATGCAGCAGCCAGAAGTCGAAAACTACCCATGATCTGGATCAATGAAACGCAATCCATTGAGTTGCGTTTCAGCATCAATATATCTATGATAGCGGCGTTTTTGGTATGGCCCTGAACTCGAGTGACGAGTGACCACCGCTACCAGCGTAGCCCCACATTTTTGACCCACAGGCCGGTTTACCAGGGAAGTTCTGATGAAGTGGGTATTTTTGTCAGAACACGACAGGGTGACTTGACAGAAACCGCGTGGTACGGCACTCCGGGTGCGCTTTAAATTCATGAAGTTCCTGGTGGTCAACGTAGATACCTCATCATCTTCTGGATACGAGCGGCGTTATGCAAAAAGGTGTAATGGAGCAAATGTGGAAGTCCTCGCTTATATCAGGGGGTAATGCTGCATATGTTGAGGATCTGTACGAAACATACCTGCAGGATGCCGATGAAGTACCGAGCGAGTGGCGAGCTTATTTTGAAACATTACCCATGCTCGATGGTGCAATTTCTGCCGATATTTCTCATGCAACGGTTCGGGATCACTTCCTGTTACTGGCAAAAAACCAAAGCAGAGTTGCGCCGCTTTCGGCAGCCAGTGTAAGTGCAAATCACGAGCGCAAACAGGTTTCGGTGGGTGATATTATTAGTGCCTACCGGCGTCGTGGACACCGGAAAGCCATACTTGATCCCCTGGAACTCATGCCGCGACCGCGTGTTCCGGTGCTGGAGCTTGGTTATCATGGCTTGTCGATAGCGGACATGGATACACGGTTTCAAACAGGCACCCTGCAGTTCGGCGCGCCGGAAGCACCTCTTAGACAGATCATAGATGTACTGGAACAAACCTATTGTGGTTCCGTTGGTGCAGAATATATCCATATCGTGGATGAAACAGAGCAGTTGTGGGTACAACAAAGGCTGGAGAGCGTTCGCAGCCAGCCAAAGTTAAGCCCCGGTTTAAAGCGGCGCTTGCTGGAACGTCTGATTGCCGCCGAAGGATTGGAAAAGTACCTGGGTAAAAAATATCCCGGTACAAAGCGTTTCGGACTGGAGGGCGCAGAAAGTTTCATACCATTGCTGGCAGAATTGATTCATCGGGCGGGATCAGCCGGTATCGTTGAGACCGTTATCGGTATGGCACACCGGGGCAGACTGAACGTACTGGTCAACCTGATGGGGAAGGATCCTGCGGAGTTGTTTGACGAATTTGAAGGTAGATACGAGCCAGGTAGTGGTTCTGGTGATGTTAAATACCATATGGGTTTTTCATCGAATCTGATGACTCCCGGTGGTGAAATGCATCTGGCACTGGGATTTAATCCATCTCACCTGGAGATTGCAGCACCCGTAATCGAAGGCTCAGTTCGTGCACGTCAGGATCGCAGACAGGACACGGATGGAAGTAAAGTACTGCCGATTAACGTCCATGGTGATGCCGCTTTTTCGGGGCAGGGCGTGGTGATGGAAACTTTCCAGATGTCGCAGACACGCGGCTTTCATACTGGCGGTACCATCCACGTGATTATCAATAACCAGATCGGTTATACCATCAGCCGCAAGGAAGACGCTCGATCCACAGAATACTG
>CAZNFE010000437.1:0-2821 GCA_964571945.1 uncultured Pseudomonadales bacterium | reverse complement strand
GAATCAACCAGGCTGAATATCATCTAAATGTCTGTTTACAGCCAGCCAGGCTCCAGCAAGACCCAGACCGGCACTCACGATGAACAGCAGTGCACTCACATGAACTCCCAAGCCAAGTAAAGTGAATTTACTGTTATACAGTCCAGCCAGCTCAGCAACCGGACCTGAAAGCCACACCAGACTTGCTTCAACCAGCAGCCAGGCAATCAGTCCGCCACCCAGGCCATACCAGAATCCTGTATATAGAAATGGACGCCTCACAAACGCATCTGTTCCACCCACCAGTTTGACAACTTCTATCTCTGACCTGCGGCTCTCTATTGCCAATCTGATGGTGTTGCCGATAATCAGAATTACCGCAATAGCCAATACAGCTGAAACAGCGAGCACGCTCCTGCGTGCCAACTGCAATATCGAGAAGAGTCGCTGTAACCATTGCAAATCCACTGATATGGATTCGAACTGCGGTAATTGTTTGAATTCCCGCACCAGCTTCTCTACATCCGCTACCTTGTCTGAAGCCGGATTGATCATTAATGCTGCCGGTAATGGATTGCCATTCAGGCTGTCCACCACTTCACCAAAGCCCGACAATATCTTAAATTCCTGCAGGGCGTCCTTTTTGGAAATATAATCGGCACTATCGACGTGATCCATCGCAACTATTCGTTCACGAAGTTCGATCGCCGCCGCAAAAGAAACCTCATCTCTCAGATAAGCAATGACATGGGGGTGCCCATCCCACTGCTGGCTCACCGTACCGACATTAACCAGCAGTATATACAACCAGGTAGGCATAGCGACTGCAATACCGATGACCATCCAGGTCATCAAGCTTGAAGCAAACGCGGACACCAGGCGTTTCAGACTATCTGCGCCCACATCCCTGTGATTACCTACCCATGACCGCAACAAATCTCGTCGTAGCGTCACGGATTGACTTGCGCCACTTTCACGGCGACCTTTTCTGGTTCGCGATCCGGATGCAACAACAGGGGTTTTCATCTCAAAGTTCCCCCTGACTCGCTTGTTCCAACCTACCGTGTTTAAGTCCCAATACCCGGTGCCCCATCTTTTCAATCAGGGACAGATCGTGGCTGGCAATCAGGACGGTCACCCCAACCCGGTTAAACTGTTGAAACAGCTCCATAATCTCCCTCGAAAGCTCAGGATCCAGATTGCCCGTTGGTTCATCAGCTAACAGGATGGGAGGTTTGTTCACTACCGCACGTGCGATACCCACCCGTTGCTGTTCACCACCGGAAAGAGCCTGAGGAAACTGTCTCTCCTTACCCTGTAAACCCACTTTCGATAGTGCTGCTCTTACTCTCCGACCAGCTTCACGTGGCTGATATCCGGATATCACCAACGGCAGTGCGACATTATCAAAGACCGTGCGATCGAACAGCAACTGGTGGTTTTGAAACACGACGCCAATATTCCGTCGTAACTGTGGGATCTGGCCAATTTTCATCTTGTTCAGGTTCTGCCCATCGACGATAACTTGCCCCTGACTGGCTCTTTCCATCACGATAATGAGTTTTAACAATGTGCTTTTGCCAGCGCCGGAGTGGCCGGTCAAAAAGGCCATTTCAGAGCGATGTAGTTCGAAACTAACCTGAGACAGTGCTTCTCTGCCACCCTGATATCGCTTGCTTACATTATGAAAATTTATCATATTTGGATGGTGTCACTTCTCAAAAAGTGCCGACACAAACTGATTCGCATTAAACTCCCTCAGGTCTTCAAGCTGCTCGCCAATACCGATGAATCGTATCGGTAAGCTGAGTTGCTGAGCGATGGCGAAGATAACGCCTCCCCTGGCAGTCCCATCAAGCTTCGTGAGGATAATGCCACTTACGGCAACGCTATCCAGAAACTGTCTCGCCTGTTGTAGTGCGTTCTGGCCGGTACCGGCATCAACGACAAGCATGACTTCATGTGGCGCATTGACATCAAGCTTACCCATAACTGCTTTAATTTTCTCTAATTCCTGCATCAAGTTCGATTTGCTATGCAATCGCCCGGCAGTATCAGCGATCAATATATCGAAATTTCTCGCTATCGCAGACTGCAGCGCATCAAATATCACTGATGCGCTATCAGCACCTGTATGCTGCGCAATAACCGGTACGTTATTGCGCTCACCCCAGACCTGTAGTTGCTCCACGGCGGCTGCGCGATAGGTGTCCCCTGCCGCCAACATCACCGTTTTACCCTGTTCCTGAAAGTAATGTGCCAGTTTTCCGCAGGTCGTGGTCTTACCAGCGCCATTCACACCAACCATTAAAATTACAAATGGTTTGCTTTGCTCTGCAATACTCAGCACCTGCTCACTGCCGGCAAGAATGTTACCCAGTTCCTCACGCAATCCGGCATAAAGTGCAGCGGGATCTGAGACCTGTTTTCGACTGATTGTATTGCCCAGTGCGTCAATTATTTGTTGGGTCGCTGCTACACCAACGTCAGACATTAGCAATCGAGTTTCAATTTCCTCCAGTAATTGTTCATCGATCTCCTTTGTACCGAGGAACAGATTTCCCAGTCCTTCAGCAAAATTGGACCGGGTTTTCGTTAATCCTGTCCTGATTCGGGAAAATATGCCTCTTTTACCCGCGTTCACTGCGTTTTCTCTATCGCTGCTCATACTGCTTGGATGCCTCATATCTGTTGTTGCCGTGCTTGCCTGGAATCAGGATACTGCCGCAGTCAATCCTGTGTTTCACAGTTTTACCAGCTAGTTCCTGTCCGGATGCGGCACCACCGGAAACGTCGCTGACGCTTCGTTTCCGTCCTCTTTGAGATGGATCGTAGGTGTTCA
>CAZNFE010000436.1:0-2849 GCA_964571945.1 uncultured Pseudomonadales bacterium | reverse complement strand
CTCACCCGAGCACCGCCATGCCAGGCTCGCTGATTACCCTGTTTGCGAAAGCATTTCTCCAAATGAGAACTATTCCTATTTATACAACCGCGAATAGTGTATCCTTCACGCTATGAAAGATAGTGATCAAGTAACGCTTGCCGACCTGAAAAAAGGTGACCGGGCGCGCGTGGTAGGTTACCACCTCAAAAGTGACAGCTATGCCCAGCGGCTTCGCAGCCTGGGGCTAATTCCCGGTACTCAGTTGCTGGTCAAGAGATTCGCGCCGCTGGGCGACCCGGTTGAAATCCACTTTCGCGGCTCCCGAATCAGCCTGCGTCCTGCAGAAGCCCATTGCCTGATACTAGAGCGCTTATGACCCGGAATGCATCTATTGCGCTTATCGGCAATCCCAACTGCGGTAAGACGACTCTCTTTAACGCCCTGACCGGCTCCCGGCAGCGAGTCGGCAACTGGCCGGGTGTCACGGTCGATCGCAAAACCGGAAATTACCGGCACGGTGAACTGGACATAGAGATTATCGACCTGCCCGGCATGTACAATCTCGAGAGCACCAACGAATCGGATGCGATTGACGAGGACATCGCCAGGCAATTTCTTCACAGCGGCGACTATGATGCCATTGTCAATGTGGTGGATGCGTCCAGTCTGGCCAGGGGTCTGTTTCTCTCCACCCAACTGCTGGACCTGAAGATACCCATCGTTGTGGTGCTGAACATGACCGATGTTGCACACAAGCAGGGCATCCATCTCGACCCGGGTCAGTTGAGTGAAGCACTGGGCTGTCCCGTGGTTCCCATGATCGCGACCAGGCGTGAAGGTCTCGGTGTGCTGGAAGATGTTATTGAAATCATCATTCAAGAACATGAGACTCATCACACCACCGATTTCCCCCACGGTTTTGAAGCCCGTTATCAACAAATCGACGTGCTACTGGAAGATGTCGTTCATACCACTCCGGTTCGTCATACCCTCACTGATATGATCGATGCCGTGTTGCTGAATCCGCTGCTGGCATTCCCGATTTTCCTGTTCATCATGTACCTGATGTTCATGTTTACCATCAACGTGGGCACGGCACTGATCGATTTTTTTGATTTGACGGCGCTGGCACTGTTCGTCGAGGCACCCAGGCTGCTCATGCAGACAGCCGGTCTGCCTGACTGGCTGATCATTTTCATCGCCGATGGCATCGGTGGTGGCGTACAACTGGTATCCACCTTCATTCCCATCATTGGCTGTATGTTCCTGTTCCTGTCTTTTCTGGAAGATTCCGGTTACCTGGGACGTGCCGCGTTTATTATCGACAGGCTGATGAAAAACGTTGGCCTGCCCGGAAAATCCTTCGTGCCGTTAATTGTTGGTTTTGGCTGCAATGTGCCTGCGGTCATGGCCAGCCGGACACTGGACAATCAGCAGGACCGAATTCTGACCACCATCATGGCGCCATACATGTCCTGTGGCGCACGTCTGACGGTATACGTGCTGTTCGCCACCGCCTTCTTCGAGAAGAATGGCCAGAATATTGTGTTTGCCCTCTATCTGAGCGGCATTTTGATTGCTGTTATATCTGCCCTGATCGTACGTAAACGTCTGCTGACCAGGGAAACCTCCAGCTTTGTGATGGAGCTTCCCGCCTATCATCTGCCAACCCTCAATGGTCTCGTTATACACTCCTGGCACCGGTTGAAAGGCTTCGTCATGCGTGCCGGAAAGGCCATTGTGATGGTGGTCGTTATCCTCAATGTCATCAGCTCAATCGGCATTGATGGCAGCATCAACAATCAGAACACCGACAAGTCTGTGCTGTCGGCCATAGGCCGAACCCTGACTCCGGTTTTCAGCCCCATGGGGATAAAAGAAGATAACTGGCCGGCAACCGTCGGTATCTTCTCTGGCGTTTTTGCCAAGGAAGTAGTGGTGGGAACACTTGATGCACTCTATTCGAATATCGCCAGTGATGATGCCACTGCCCCGGAAATCGGGCCGTTCGATTTTGGTGCCACTTTCTATGCAGCATTCAAATCGATTCCGGACAATTTTGCCGGTCTGACCAGTCTGCTTACCGACCCGCTGGGTATCAATGTCGGTGATCTGTCGGATACCCGGGCCGCGGCTGAGCAGCAGCAGGTAACCCTTGGCACCATCGATATGCTGCGTGGCCTGTTTGACGGTGACTGGGGCGCCTTCAGTTACCTGCTGTTCGTGCTGCTTTATATGCCCTGTGTGGCTACCGTGGGTGTCATTTACAAAGAACTCGGCACCTTCTGGGCAACCTTCAGTACCAGCTGGTCATTGACCATGGCCTACACCATCGCCGTGATCTTCTATCAGATCGGTCAGCTGGCTACCACCTCCATGGTGGCGATCAGTTGGATTGTTGCGATGATCATCCTGCAGTTGGTCTGTTTCACTGCGCTGATTCTCTGGGGACAGCGCAAAATCAGTCTGATCCCGGCAGTAAATATCTGAAAGTCCTTGCAAACCGGCTGCCTGACCCAAATTAACGCGAGTTTTTTGCATTCTGCGGTTGAGGTCATTATGCTTCGAACTCCTGAACATTAGGCTGAAGTAGCTGCCGTGAGAGCCGCTATGATCACAAAACAAAATCACTTTTATCATCATCTGCAGAGGAAACATAAATGGAAATTTCAGGTAAGGTCGCTGTAATCACCGGAGGCGCTTCAGGGCTGGGTCGTGCGACCGCGGAAAGCTGGATTGCAAAGGGAGCCAAAGTCGCGATTCTGGACATGAACGAAGACAAGGGTGCACCACTGGCTGAACGGCTGGGCGAAAACTGCATCTTCATCAACACCAATGTCACCGAAGCGGATTCCGCGGTCAATGCC
>CAZNFE010000435.1:0-2853 GCA_964571945.1 uncultured Pseudomonadales bacterium | reverse complement strand
CCCCGGGAGAATAGAACCCGGATGCAAGTAAACGATGTTCTCAGTGAAATATAGCGTAAAGAATTGCAAACTACCTGCTTGCGGAAAGAAGATCCCCCTAGGAGCAGGATATGGGTGACACCGAATTTCAGGCTGCATGCGGGAGATTTAGCAAAGGCGGCAGTGCAGTGTCCGAAGCGGAACGGCTTGTTGCGCGGATGACGATGGCCGAAAAGCTGCAATGTCTGGATGGTGATACTCCGGCATGGCCGGGATTGATGAGCCTGATGAATGGCGCTTATCATCACCGCACCTGGCCGGCAGCCAGGGTCAAGAGACTGGGCATTCCCGGGCTTCAATTCTCCGATGGACCCCGAGGAGCCGTGGTCGGTGCCAATACCGTGTTTCCCGTCTCCATGGCACGGGGGGCAAGCTTCGACCCGGAACTGGAGCACCGGATCGGCAGGGCCATTGGTGCGGAACTGCGTGCCCAGGGAGCGACCTACACGGGGGCGGTCTGTATGAATCTGCTGCGTCATCCAGCCTGGGGTAGAGCACAGGAGACCTACGGTGAAGACCCTTATCATTTGGGTGAAATGGCAAGGTCTTTCATGCTGGGGCTGCAACATCATGTCATGGCCTGTATGAAACATTTCGCACTCAATTCCAAGGAGAACGCCCGATTTCTGGTCGATGTCCGGGTTGATGATCGAGTGTTGCATGAAGTGTATCTGCCGCACTTCCGGAAAGTTGCCGAAGCCGGGGTCGCAAGTGTAATGAGCGCCTATAACCAGGTGAACGGGGAGTACTGTGGTGAGAACAGGACTCTTCTGATCGAGATCCTGAGAGAAGAGTGGGGTTGGCAGGGGTTCGTGACTTCCGATTTCATTCTCGGTCTGCGTGATGCGGCAAAGTCGGTTCAGGCCGGACTCAATATCGAGATGCCCTTTCGGCAACAAAGGGCCATGGCCCTTGAAACAGCATTGGCAGAAGGGGACCTGGATGTGAGTGATGTGGATGCCAGGGTCACGGAAACGCTTGCGACCTTCCTGAGGTTTGCTGATGTGTTCGATCGGCAACCGGTTCCGTCTGTGATTGCCTGCCCAGAACACCGTGCTCTGGCCAGGGAAGCTGCCGTCGCCGGTATGGTGTTGTTGCGTAATCACGAGGGTCTCCTGCCTTTGCAGGCTGAATCCCTGAATCGTGTGGCAGTACTGGGGCGCCTCGCGCGAGTGTCGAATACTGGAGATGCCGGTTCAAGCCACGTTGGCCTGCAAACGGATATTGTCACGCCCCTTGAAGGCATCCGAAGCGCCCTGCCAGGTGTTGAAATAATCACCAGTGATGGTGACGTGGATCTGGCCGAGGACGCTGATCTCATCGTTCTGGTGGTCGGCTATACCCGGTATGACGAGGGTGAATATATCGGTGGTGGTATGGGTGACTCAATGCAGCACCTTTTACCCCCTGCCGATCATCCGCAACTGGGGCTCGAAGCCCCGGATTCCAATGTTTTAGATTCCTCACCGGCAGTTGCACAGCCGCAGGCGTCCCCTGAAATTACTGTTGCGCCATTGTCGGATGCACAAGGCGGTGATCGTCAGTCCATCCGATTGAGTGATGCTGATGAAGCACTGATCCATCAGGCTGCATCGACCGGTATTCCCCTGGTGGTGGCCATCATGGGTGGCAGCGCCGTGGTGATGCCCTGGCTTGAAGAAGTCCAGGCCGCGCTGATGATCTGGTATCCGGGCATGGAAGGCGGTCATGCCCTTGCTGATGTACTGTTTGGAATCAGCGAGCCAGGCGGTCGATTACCCTTTGCGATACCCGGGGATGCCGCTGATCTGGTGCACTTCGATCGGGACGAGGTCGTTGATCGCTATGGCCTTCTGCACGGTCAGTGGTATCTGGACAGTAACGAAACACCACCACACCTTCCTTTCGGGTTCGGTCTGGGGTACAGCTCGTGGCAACTGTCTGGCGGCACCTGCTCAGACACGGAGGCACTCATTCGGGTTACCAATAACGGAAAGAGAAAGGGCAGCAACCTGGTCATGGTCTTCGGATCAGTCCCGGACTCTGATTATGAACGTGCGCCACGAAAATTGCTGGGATTCCGGAAAGTCCACATGGATGCAGGGTGTACCGGACAGGTCAAGGTGAGCATTGATATGAGCGTTTTGGATGTAAGGAAGGACGGGCACTGGTTGAGAGAAGCTAAACCGGTGCAATTGAGCGCCGGTTTCAATGCGGCTGCGGATGCTCTCGTGCTGCTGCAGTAAGGCAGTCTGCTAGCAGGAATTTTTTGACGACACCGACGCGATGGGATGAAGCAGTGGACAACTCAGCAGGCACCTACATATTGGTGTTCATAAATTCGCGGCGATTCACAACCCGCGTCGGCAGCCTTGGGCAAGTCGAAGTTCCGGAAGGGATTTATCTTTATGTGGGTAGCGCCTTTGGCCCCGGAGGGCTGAGAGCGAGAGTTGCTCGACATACCCGGGTGACGAAACTACACCGCTGGCACCTCGACTATGTGCGACCGCAGTTTGACCTGGATTGCGTCTGGTATTCCCATGATCCGTCGAAGCCGGAGTGTGCCTGGTCACAGTCCCTGTCTGAACTGGGCGGGCACTGCTTCATTCCCCGTTTCGGGTCATCGGACTGCAGGTGTATCTCGCACCTGTATCATTTTGACACCAGACCCGAACTAGCAGCATTCAGGCGATGCCGACCCGAGACGATCTATTCAGCAGGAGCAGCCTCGATTCGGACGTGATTGTGGACACACACTAAAGTCGACTTGCATCACCGTCAGGGATTAACTCATTTACGCGTGCGATATCTCCCGCGAATGTATGCCAGATTTCG
>CAZNFE010000434.1:0-2856 GCA_964571945.1 uncultured Pseudomonadales bacterium | reverse complement strand
GCTCTCTCTCCCGCGCCTGTTCTCCGAAATTTTTCGGGTACTTGCTTTTTAGCGGTTGCGATCCGATCCCTGGTTGCTGCATTGAGCAATGCAATCACCATGATTACCAGACCGGTCAGAACCGCCAGTTTAACGCCAGTTCGCAAAACCCCGGTAAGCACAGCTTTGTCATGTATCCGTTTGTTCATATCCGCTGACCGTGGTTTCGTCTGCCCATTATGCTATGAATCCACGTGTTCCTGTGGCTTGATTCGGTTTATGACACGGTGCCTGGTGAGGCGATTCAGCAGCGGCGTGGTCATATTCATGAGCAGTATCGCGAAAGCAACGCCATCCGGATAAGCACCCCAGGACCTGATGATAAAAATCAGGATCCCGGTACCCGCACCAAAGATCAGCAGGCCGAGGTTGGTGACAGGAGCGGTTACCGGATCGGTCAGGATGAAAAATGCACACAGCATGGTTGCACCGCCGAACCAGTGCATCATGGGTGAGCCCATGCTGAATGAATCGCCGCCGTGATAGAAAATGGCAGCAGCTATTCCGAGGCTTAAGAGCATTGCAATAATCGGCTGCCAGCGGCAGATACCCAGCAACAGCAGCAAGCAGCCACCACCGAGATAGGCAACGTTAATCCACTCCCATCCCTGTCCCGAAAGGGTACCGAAACCGGATGCTGACTGCCAGACCTCGCTGATGGTCAATGCCCCGCGATGTTTAACGATATCCAGCGGGGTCGCCATGGTATAGCCGTCGGGCATGGTAATCATCGAAAATTTAAGCTCAATTAACGAACCAGGATCCATTGTTACGTTATTCATCCCCCGAACGGCAGGCCAGCCTGACATGGCCAGCGGGAAAGAGATGAGCAGGACTACATAACCCACCATGGCAGGATTAAAGAGATTCTGGCCCGTGCCACCGTATAGTTGTTTGGCAAATACGATGGCAAAAAAGCAAGCGATACCTATCATCCAGACTGGAATGAATGGTGGTAAAGACAGTCCAAGCAGGATTCCTGTTACAGCCGCTGAACCGTCACCGAGCGCGAACGCAATTGATTTGTTCCGGAGGCGCAGTATCAGTGCCTCAAAGAGCATTGCAAACCCAATCGCTGCGATCAGGTTGATGAGGATGCCATAGCCGAAGAACCAGATGCTCACTACTGCCCCGGGCAGAACGGCGCAGCACACCAGGTACATGATACCCCGGCTGCCTGACTTGAGAAGAAACCTGTTAATCATCCGTACTTGCCCGCTTAATTTTCCCGGCACGAACCAGTGCTGCCTGTACAATGGATGCGGCTGAACGGGTCTGCTCCTGATCTGCACCTTTCCCGGTGGCTAGTGTGGATTCCTGCCGGGCCAGCCGATTTCTGCGGGCTTCAAATCTCCGTTTGGTGCGTTCTGCTCTAATCAGGCTGTGCTGCTGCTGACGTAACTGTTCCTTGGCATAATGAAAATAGTGTGTTAGCGGGATGTTGCTCGGGCAGACCGTGTCACAAGCCCTGCATTCGACGCAACTCTTCATATGAAATTCATCCAGCTGCCGAAACTGTTTTGTTTCGATGCACCACAAGAGCTGTTGTGGTAGTAACCGAACCGGGCAAACTTCGACACAGAAGGCACAGTTAATACAAACCTGATGAGGCTTCGTGGTTTCGAGTTCAGACCAGTTCCAGTCTGGAGTCGCGGTGGCACCGTCTGATTGTCTGGGTTCAATGCAATCAACCGGACAGGGATCAATGCACAAGTCACAACCAGTACACAATTCCTCAATGACTGTGTGGGCCATTTGCTCGGTACCGAGTATGGCATCAACCGGGCAAGCCTGAATGCACAATGTGCAACCCACGCACTCATGCTCATGAATAACCACCACGTGTTCTGAATCAGGAGCGATCCCCTGCAGCGAGGTTCTGTCTTTGCCCAGCAAATCGGCCAGTTGCGCAGCGGTGCGCTCACCACCTGGAGGGCATTTATTGATGTTGTCGCCGAGCGCGATAGCCTCGGCATAGGGAAGACAACCGGCAAAACCGCATTGGCCACATTGGGTCTGGGGCAACAACTGGTTTATGGTGGCGACCGCAGGATTTCGTTCAATGTTGAATTTCCAGCGTGCGTAACCAAGCAGCATACCGGCAACCAGTGCTATGCTCATCATCACCAGCACGGCTGGAAGTATTTCCATTCGGTTATTTCCTGTCCCTGATCTTTGATTGCGGGTGTCTGTTCATCATCACATACCTGTAAAGCCCATGAATGCAAGGGACATCATGCCTGCTGTGACCATCCCGATGGCAGCGCCCTGAAATGGTTTGGGGATGTCGGCACCGGTCATTTTTTCGCGCATACCTGCAAACAGAATAAGTACCAGGGAAAACCCCATGGCTGCACCAAAACCGTATAGCACCGACTCAAAGAAGTTGTTTGATTGTCTGATATTGAGCAGGGCTACGCCTAACACGGCGCAATTGGTTGTGATCAGGGGGATAAATAATCCTAGTATCTGATACAGCATCGGCTGGGTCTTTTTCATGACCAGCTCGGTGAATTGGACTACCACTGCGATCACGAATATAAATGCCAGAATCTGCAGGTATTCGATATCCAGTGGTACCAGCAGATACTTGTTCACCAGGTAGCTAAGAGCTGAGGCCAGCGTCAAAACGAAGGTCGTTGCTGCGGCCATACCTACCGCGCTTTCAATCTTCCTGGATGTGCCCATGAACGGGCATAATCCGAGGAACTGGGTTAATACGATGTTATTAACGAACAGGGCTGTCAGAAGAATTGTAAGCGGGTTGGACATCAGAGTAATTTCTTGCTGGTTTGATTTATTCTCCAGTAGAGCGAC
>CAZNFE010000433.1:0-2857 GCA_964571945.1 uncultured Pseudomonadales bacterium | reverse complement strand
CTATGGGCGAATAGTGAGAGGCATCGGCATGGGGATATCGTTAGCCCATCCATGGTTGTCTGGGAAATAGGAAATAGGCCAGCCAGCTTTCTAATTAGAGGGAGAGATTATTTGTGAGTGATCAAATCGGGGGGGCTATGCTTGATTCCAACTGCTTCTATGCTGTTTTAATATATTCGTTGCTAATGATTGGCTTTCTTCATAAGACGACTGGACTGAGGAGACTCGTGATCAAGGTGGTTGCGATGATAGAGCTGATTATTAAACGCCCAGTCTATTTTTTCCTTAGCTTCGTACTGCTTCTGACGTTTACGAGTTATGCGGTATATGTTGTATATCCTGAGTATAGTTTAAGTAAAATCATTTATGTATCAATAAGGGTATTTACATTCAGTGCCAATGACTTAGGACAATTCAGTTTTACACAAGACAGTAGTGGTGCTATTGAATCCGACTTTCTTGAGATCATGGTCTGGGCAGATTCACTATTCACAGTCCTGGCTTTCTTTTCACTTCTGTCGAAAGCGCTGGTGAAGAGACTTATCGGAACTGGAATTCCTAGCGCTAAGCATGTGATCATCGCTGGCTTTGGCCCTTGGGGACAGCATTATGCAAAAGCCTTGCTAAAGAGCGGGTTTCAGGTTGTAGTGATCGAAAAAGACATTGATGAAAAAAGCTATGATATAGCGTTGGCGACCTGGAAGGGTAATACAGATACCAAGCCTCTGTATTTTATCGAAGGTGATTGCTTTGATGATAAGGTTCTAGATAAAGCAAACGCAAAAGACGCTAAATTTATATTACCCATGCTGGAAAATGATGCAGCAAATATTGATGCAGCGTATCAGTTTCGTTCGGCATTAAATATTCATAGCAAAGCCGTTATTTTATTGCCTGTTGACGACATTCGATTGTCAGTCTCGCTGGCTACCTACAGGCGTTTTGCTGATCATGAATCTGAAAAAGCAGAAATACGCTTCTTCAATATCATGCAGCAGTCTGCAATCCGGCATCTGGAGCAGCATCTGCCGGAACGATATGCCGATATATTCGGGCAAAAAGAGGTGCATTTCGCCATTTATGGACTCGGCGATTTTGCCATTAACCTGATCTATGTGATTGCTCACCTGGCGCACTACCGCACCTGGGACATGAATTCATCTCTTGAAGATATTAAGGAAAAGTCGAGAAAAACAGTCGTGACCATTTTCGACCAGAGAGATAAAAGCGAAGTCAGCAAGGAGTTGAAGTATCTGTTTCCCAATATTGGCAAGGTTCTGGATATCAGGTACAAGACCAGTCAGGTCGTCAATTATGTAGTGGGAGAGATTGAGCTGGTTGAGGGCGCTACCCAGCACATCTTCTGCTTCAAGGACGAGGTGCTCTCCATTCGCAGTGCAACGAAGCTGCGCCGGCTACAGGTAGCGACAAAGAAAGCGAATACACCGATATTCGTCCGTTCACTGAACGGCAGAGGATTGGCACACCTGATCGAATCCAACTGTGGTCAGGATGAGTGGCCGGACAATATTTTCCCGCTGGTTGTGTTGAATAGCGACTTGGGAAGAAACGACTACTTTTGTGATGAAACCGCGAACTTGGCGAAGGTGTTTAACGACAAGGTTAATCCGAAAGATGCCTGGAAGAGCCTGTCAGCTGACTTCAAGCACTCCAGTTATTTTCAGGCAGCCTATCTGCCGATTCGGCTGAAAGCTGTCGGATACCGTATTGCCACCAACAATAAAAAAAGCGAGTTGAACTGGGGATCAAAAGAGATGGTCCACTCCTCACTCGCTGTCATGGAGCATGATCGCTGGAAAAGCGAGCGCTGGCTCCTTGGCTGGCATCCAGGTGAGCGCACGCTCGGAGATATCGCCCGAATTCACGGCGAACTTGAACCGGTTGGCCAAAACAAGGAGTGGAAACCGACGGATTGGGATGTTCCGCAGGCTGGGGGGTTGCCTGATCTGTTAAATAAAGCAGGCCTTCATATCGAAGAGGACAGGGTCATGGCGATCTCCAATTCCAATGAGGCACCGGATACTAAATCCGGAGATATGATCGTATTTAACCTTTTCGATGCGAGGGCACGAAAGGTGGTAGAGAAATTGAATGCTGATGATGTCTGCTTTCTGGCGCTGCTTCCCGTCCCCTATGACATCATCAAGGAGTTGTTGCCGAAATTCATTGATCGTTACTCGACAAATGGGATGTCTGAAAAGCATTCATCCAAGTGGGACTATCTTGTTGAGTTGCTGCTTCCCGAAGAGAGTGGCGAAATCAATGCAAAAGTTATGCTCAAAGAAATCCGGAAGATAGCCGGCAAGGCCAATCTCTACTACATCGAGATGCCCTTGAGCCGGCCATTTCCTGAGTGGCGCAGAGATGACCTCAAGTCATTTGATTGCTTGTGGGAGGCCTGTGGTCGTTGCAATGCCTATATTCAGGCTGTCGCGACAAATGGCCAGTGCGAAAACAGAACGGATATCACGCCTGGCTATCTACCGAAACCTGGGCTGAAGGAGAGCGCCGTGATCCACGGGAATAGCTTGCAGCTAGAACAGGAGACAGGTGTCCGATGTGTGCAAAAGAAGCCGATTCGGGTGCCGGTCGAATTTGTCGAACACGATGGCATCTGCGATACAAACGAAGGCAAAGTCAGCTACCGGACAGGGGATGCGATCCTGACCGGAGCGGAAGGGGAGCAGTGGCCGATTGAGCGGAATAAGTTTGATGCTACCTATGAACCCATACCTCCAACGCTGGCAGGCGAAAATGGTAGTTATTCCAAGAAGCCAATCCCTGTTTATGCCCTTCAAATGGATGAACCCTTTTATGTAGATGTTTCCTGGGGTGC
>CAZNFE010000432.1:0-2869 GCA_964571945.1 uncultured Pseudomonadales bacterium | reverse complement strand
ATTTCGCGGTGCTCGTTTCTTGCTTCTCACTACCAACGCTGTCTCACCTCCTGCCAGTTGCTTAAGAAGGTATCGGAAAACTCCATGCCAACACCATATATTGTGCCATGCTACCGCACGTCTCCACTAGACCTGGCCGCAACTCAACATAATGGCGAGTATTCCGATACCCTCCTAAGCCGATTTACAACCCTGGACACCTCTTTGCAAGCATAGAGCCGTTGGATTTAACACCAAGTTTACTGGCAAAACCAACCTCAATAAAGACCTTGCTTGGGCCGTCCCCTGCATGCGGCTTGTTGGGCCGCATTTTACGTTAAAGAGCCAATTACTAACTTTGCCCGCCTTCGCAAACAGAAAACCGCCCGCATCCCAAACGCGGGCTCATTCCCCAGCCAGGGCGCGTAAGTGTCTTTGGAGACGCGATAGGAGGGCAGACTTCGGATCATTTCTGCAAGACCTGCTCAAACCAAAGGATAGCGGCCTCACCCTCTTTTCGGGTAATCTTGTCCACCTTACGGCTATGGCGAATACCGTTACGCAATTCCGCCAATTGATCAAATTTAGTAGCCAAAGCCACTTTATTGGCGAAGCGCGGTTCAAAAAGCGGCCACAGTGTCTTGTTAGCAATCGTGTCCTGTAGTTCCCGCAAGTCGAAGTATTCCAGTTTCCCCTCTAACGTCTGGTAATAATCCGCATCGAGGGCAGCGTTCTTGCGCATAGCCCGCTGAATGCGCTCCTCCACCTTTAGACTAATATGCGAGGGCAGTTGCTCCGGATCACTATCTAGAGCATTAGCAACCACGGATCGTAACTCCAATTCCACAAGTTCGATTGACTCATCCATCTCGCGTAGCTGAGGTGACAGATCCAACCGCTCTTTAATGAGCAAGCGCTCGATAGCTTCCTGAATGGTTCGTTGCCGTTCAGCAATAAAAAGCTCGAAGTCCTCAGCCGTAAATGGGTCACGCACGAGAATTTCTTGGGCGGTAGGCGAGATGAAGTGGGATTCCAGGATAGTACGGACTGTCTTCTCACCATTGGACGCAATCAGTTCGGGCAAGTACTCGTTGGGTAACCGATCATTGACAACCTGTCGGTTCGTTGCTGCAGTAAGCGGGGTCCGATTCAAAATCGTGTGTATGAGATTTCCTTCAACATTGTTCTTGCCCCATGATGCTGGAATGATGTGATGATCATCTAGGTCACCGTGTTGGGGCAAGTTCCCAGTCATCCAATCACGGGCTCCCTGTAGCACCAGCAAGTTGAAAATGCCGTTATAGACGGAGGTACCCCGCTTGGTTTCTTTGCGCAACTCCAGATTGCGAAAGCGGTCCTTAAACTCCTGTAACAACGCCGGTTCTAGGCTGTCATCATCTATCCATGCCTTCATATTGAGAAAATCACGAGCGCTAGTCGACTCCACTGATCCCGAATATCGATTGGTAAAAACAGAGGCCCAGTACCAATGCCTTATCTTTCGCTGTGCTTCTAGTTGCTTGTTCGCTGGTAGTGTTTTGACATACGCCTGAATTGCGGAAAACACGGGAAGAATCGATACGTAGGGCAAGTAGCTTGAAGAAATGGCGCCAAATTCTTGAGGGTGGCGAAGGAGGTTGATTGCACTTTCCAGTGCATTGACGGCGTCATGCCATCGTCGGGCGAAATCCTTCTCCGTGGGAACTAGTACTTCTTTACGGCGGGTTCCATCAGGATCACGTACAGGCTTCTCTTCACCTGGCAGCAAGAAGTAGAGATATTTGGGAGAACAATAAGCCTGCCGGAGAATGGACATTACCTGGAGGATATAAACATTCATCTTTGGAGATTCAACGAACTCCAAGCGTGGGGCAGCCTCTCGCCACATATGCTTCAATTGCAAGCCTTTCGGCTTTAGCAGAGCATTGATCAGGTCGAAAGCGTCCAGGCGAATACCTCGACTGTTGATCTGTGTGAAGATGTCACAGACCTTATCAATCTCGATATCCTTATCTAGCTCGATGTATGAGATTTGGTATTGCTCAGTAATCCCTTTTAGATGCTCGCCAAACGCTTTGGCATTGGCAGCATGTTGAGCCGCTTCATCCGCAGCGTCATCTGCGGCCGCTTGTGATGCTTGTCTTTGCCAATAGTTCTCATAGCCCTGCACCCAGTTGGGTAAATCCCAACCACCTGCACCAATTACCGAAAGCGGGAAGATGTGATTCGCAAATTGCGCTTCGTCATTTTTCAGGAGTGACATCCAACGCCGACTCAACCAATCATAGTTAAAGGCTTCATCGTAATCCTCGGACATGAATTTACCGACCCGAATGAAATAGAATGCCTTGCTAGCTCGGTTAGGTAGTGGCACATCAGGTGCAAGAAACGCGTAAAACATGGCAGTGAGTCTTTGCTGTCCATCGAGGACAATGTACTCAGGGCTATCATTTCCCGAATACCCATAAATTGGTTCGCAGGATAACGCCTTGAAATTGTCTTCCTTTCCCTTCCATAAGAGCAGGCTGCCGATATAATAATCGAGAAAGATAGACCTCATCAATTCCCGAATATCCCACGGTTTCCACTCAAACTCACGCTGAAAATCGGGGATAACAAAACGACCCTCACGAAGGCGGTTTATTAAAGTGTTTAGGCTGACATGATCTGGCTTCTGTGCATCTTTCATAGAATTCGATTCCTTGTAGAAGGTCCTGGTTTTATTGTCGAATACTCTCTTTCAACAATCTCCGGTCTTCAACTATTTTGATGGGCGAAGGTCTCCGACCGAGGCGAATCGGGGTAGGGCGCAAAGGAATGATACATACTGGTCCTATGGTGAGATTGGGAATCGTGCGCAGAGCACGCAGGTAGGTCTGCTGACGAGTGG
>CAZNFE010000431.1:0-2877 GCA_964571945.1 uncultured Pseudomonadales bacterium | reverse complement strand
CGCATTTGTTGTAATTTATCTGGTCTGTGCATTCTCAATCGGGGTACCTGTACTGATGTCAGAAATGTTAATCGGCCGCAGGGGACGGATGAGTGCCAACGAGTCCATGCGAGTGATTGCAATCCAGGAAGGTAGAAATCCCAACTGGCACTGGCTCGGCGCCATGACCATGCTGACGGCGTTTATTATCCTCGTCATCTATAGCGTGGTCACGGGCTGGGTGCTGGAGTATCTGTTCAAGGCTACCATCAATCGATTTGCCAGCATTGATCAATTTGATTCCCTGGAGATGTTCGCCAGAGTGCTGGCCGATCCACCCGGTATGATGTTCTGGACAGGTATCTCACTGGGAATGACCGCATTTATTGTCGCAGCCGGTGTTCAAAATGGTATTGAGAGAGTCGTAGGCGTATTGATGCCGCTGTTATTCAGTCTGCTGGTAATCCTGGTAGTTTATGGGTCTATCGTGGGTGATTTTAGTGCTGCTGTGAATTTCCTGTTCGTACCCGATTTTTCGGAGGTAACTGCTAAAGTAGTACTCATTGCCATTGGCCAGGCATTCTTCTCTGTTGGTGTTGCCATGGCGGCAATGATGACCTATGGCGCGTATCTGCCCAAATCAGTGTCCATTAGCCGTTCGATCGTGGTCATCGTTACCGCGGATAGTTTAGTCGCATTACTGGTCGGTTTAGCTATCTTTCCGCTGGTTTTTCAGCACCATCTGGACCCATCCAGCGGGCCTGGTTTGATCTTCGAAACATTGCCGTTAGCCTTTGCTGACATGACCGGCGGCCACCTCTTTTCCATCATGTTCTTTCTGCTGTTGTCAGTAGCTGCGATCACATCCATGGTCGGATTACTGGAAACTCTGGTTTCATGGGCGGAAGAGAACAAAAATCTATCCCGGCACACGGGTTGTTTGATACTCGGTAGCACCATCTGGTTGTTGAGCTTTGTAAGCATCTTTTCCTACAACCGCATAGCCAGTTTTTACCCGCTCAATTCCTGGTCTTTTTTTGCAGGCAAAAATGTCAATGACATTCTTACTGTGGTCACTGATCAATTTATGCTACCGATCGGTGGCTTGATGATCGCACTGTTCGCGGGCTGGATCATGCGCAGGGAATCCACCCGCGACGAACTGGACATGGGGAGTGAGAAGCTGTATTCACTCTGGCACTTCCTGATTCGATATGTTGTTCCACCCGCACTGCTGATGGTCTTTATACTTGGCATTACGAATTAATAGAAAACAGCCAGATTGAAAGATGTCACTTGTGGGTATGCATTTGGATATCGAGACACAGGTATCGATTTAATCCGGCAAGTGATTTCTGTGACGGATTGATGTTCGTCTGGATGGTCTGATTGTTCCGAGATGTAACAGCCTGAACTCCCGGTATCCGGTCTGCCGTATTTTCAGAAGCAGGGCCGCTAGTGGATTCGATGCAACCAAAAGTTAATGACACCACTGCAGCATCCAATTCCAGCGGACCTGCCGTTTCGTGATCGTTAAACCAGTCTGATATCAAGTTGCCTCGCCGGTCTTCCCTGGCATTTATGGAATCTATATTTCTGCTGGCTGAAGAAATTAATTCACCATCAAAGTACGCGCTGTAGAGAACAGTAAAGGCAAACTTGTAATCATATCGACTGATGCGCCTGAACAGTGATTTGCCGGTCATATCACGTTGTCCGGCACCGGTCATTTCGATGTTCACTTCAAGTGAATGGCTTTTATTCTGACGATCCACAAGTTTCATCGTTGCATGAACATCTTCCCAGGTAAACAGTTCAGCCTTGATGGGCGGATTCGAGGATGGGATGGCCTTGATATTCAAACCCAGCTGCCAGTGACCTGAGTCGCCCGGTGTCAGAGCGGGCCACACCAGCTGATTGGCTAACTGCCCAGGTCCCTTGCCGGACCTGATCAGGCTGTCCGGATGATTGGATTCTAGCGGCGGTTTTCCCATCGAATCAGAGTCCAGGTTCGAACCGGGCCTGACTACATCCGGGGGACCAATGTCCCTGAGTTTCCCGGATCGGGTGACCAGCTGATGTAACACTGCCTCATGTTTTGCCACACGCTGTTCTCTTAGTTGCAGTTCTGTTTCCCTGGCCGAAACCTCGCGCTCCATTGAAAGTGCCTGTGCAATTCTCCTCGTTACCAGTTGCTCTTTGCGCTTCAATTCGGCAGCCAGTGTACTCATCTCACTGGTCGTCCTTTCATCGTCCGCGAGGAGATGTCCGGAAGCTGCTCTCAACTGCTCACGCCAGCGGTTATGGATGGCATCATCGTTAAAATTGGCGATGATCTTAATAGTTTCGCCACGGATGATGTCGAAGTCGCCGCTCAATGATCGGCCCTCATCCGAGATGAACTCAACTTGATATCGACCTTCCGCAATATCCGTAAATCCTGAAGGCGTCGATCCCTGCTGTTCACCATCAATGTAAATCCGGGTTCCGGTAGGAATGCTGGCAAATTGAATATTGCCAACCTCTCTCGAATTACCCGAATCAGTACTATCTGCATTGCCCCAATGAGATTTGCTCTTCTTTTGGAATATGAAGTGGCTGACCTGGGGAGTAATCTGGTCAACGATTCCGTGCCAGTATTGGGGCTCATATTCGCCCTCGAGAACCACTTTTACCTGGTGCTCACCCGGCTTGATTTCGGGATTCGAGTAAGGGGTAGTGCCTACCAGGCGATTGTCAATAAACACCTGTGCGTTGGCAGGTGTCGAGTAAATTTCGATGACTCCGCTGGCAGCAGAAACGTCAACAGACCATATGCAGAATGGAAATAAGTATACAGAGAGGTTTCGTGCCCGCCGTGACAAGTGGAGGGTGGGGAATAGAAAGGCGAAATCCTCC
>CAZNFE010000430.1:0-2885 GCA_964571945.1 uncultured Pseudomonadales bacterium | reverse complement strand
CCGGACTGCACGCGAGTCAGTTCACCGGAATTTCATAACCTGATTAATGGCGGGAAATATAGTGTTGTGCTGGATTTAAATGAACATCGCGAAGTACAGCAACTGGAAAGGCTATTGCGCCAGGCCGATATCGTTATTGAAAGCTCCCGTCCCCGTGCACTCAGGCAATTAGGGATTGATGCAACAAAAATGATCGAGCGGGTTCCTGGACTCACCTGGGTAAGTATCACCGGATATGGGCGCGCAGACCTGCAGGCCAATTGGGTTGCATTTGGTGATGATGCCGCGATTGCGGCGGGTGGAGCTACAGATCATGACGGGGTTCCGGCATTTGTTGGCGATGCGGTGAGTGACCCGCTTACGGGTATGCATGCGGCAGTTGCAGTACTGGCAAGCTGGCAAAGGGGTGGTGGCTGTCTGATCGATATATCCCTGGCGGGCGTTACTACCTTCATTATGCAGTATATCGGCAGCGCATCTGCCATCGACTTGGAATCCGGTTCAGAACCGCGCCGGGCCAGCAGTATAGCCAGTGCCCTGGGAGCCGACACTGCCGCGGTATGCAAAGAGTTCATTGCACCGTGTTATTAGTCAGGCAAGCCGATGTCTATAGCGGAACGGATACGGGCCGGCAATCGAACCTGTTGCAGGACGTACGCTGTCGATCTGGCAAGGTAGTTGAAATTGGCACAGGTTTGCAAAGTGTTCCGGGTGAGGTCGTCATTGAAGCCAGGGGCGGGGCTCTATTGCCTGGCCTGCATGATCATCACATCCACCTGTTTGCCCTGGCGGCTTCGCTCCATTCGATTGTGTGTGGCCCGCCGCGGGTTACCAGTCCGGAAAACCTGGCCAAGGTGTTGCAATCAACGGAAGGAAGGGGCTGGATACGCGGGATTGACTATCACGAATCAGTGGCCGGAATGCTGCATCGTTCGCAACTGGATCAATGGGTGCCTGATCGACCAGTACGGATTCAACATCGCAGCGGTAAGATGTGGTTCGTCAATTCATATGGCGCCAGAATATTAGAACTTGATCAACACAAGTCGCATACAGGAATCGAATGTGACGACCATAACGAGCCTACCGGTCGCCTGTTTCGCATGGATGAGTGGCTCCGGGACCAACTGGCTGATGAATTTCTGCCGGATTTACGATCTGCCTCCAGAATGCTGGCAGGTCTCGGGGTAACCGGTATCACTGATGCAACACCAGGGAACTCAACGACAACTCCCAGCTTGTTCGAGGCTCTTATAAAGAAAGGTGATTTGTTGCAGCGGGTACTGTTGATGGGGGATGACACCCTGGGTTCGGTCAACCACGAACTGGTGTGCACTGGTGCGCAAAAAATCTTACTGGACGACTCTGCGTTGCCTGATTTTACAGATTTGATTCGAGTGATAGACCAGGCCCACAAGAAGCAACGCTGTGTTGCCATTCACTGTGTTACCAGAGTTGAAGTTGTGTTTGCGTTATCGGCTTTACAGGAATCAGGAGTGCTGCAGGGCGATCGAATTGAACATGCTTCGATCACATCTGCTGCTATCCTGGAACTAATTCGTCAGACAGGTGTTACCATTGTGACACAGCCGCATTTCATCAGCGAGCGCGGTGATCAGTATGCGCAGGACATTGACGCATCCGAGTACGATGATCTGTATCGTTGCAAGACGTTTCTTGATGCCGGGATACCACTGGGCGGCGGAACCGATGCCCCGTTTGGCGAATCGGATCCATGGCGGGCAATGCAGGCAGCAGTGCATCGTCGAACCAGGAACGGGAAGATATTGGGTGCACGGGAACGATTGAGCCCGGAGCAGGCATTACGGCTATTTACGTCGGTACCACAAAACCCGGGCGGACCAGGAAGAAAAGTAACCATTGGTGCTGAAGCAGATCTGTGTCTTTTGCGGTCCTGCTGGAAGAAAGCCAGGGAACACTTGTCACGGGAGAACGTGACCGCGACCATACGTGCGGGAAAGATTATCTTTCAGCGTTGAATTCACCCAGTCGGGGAAATCTCCCGCAACACTTCCAGCGTGTGTTCACCCAGCTTTGGCGCAGGGCCCGATATACCCCAGGGGGTTTTTTCAAATCGATAGGGTGCTCCGGGATACCGGAATGTGCGCGACAGGTCTGCATGTGTTACTGCTCCCTGGAATCCTCGTGCTTTGAAGTGCGGATCCTCGAATGCTTCTTCAGGCGAGTTGATGACACCGACGGAAAGTCCGGCAGTCTGGCAGCCGATAAAGAATTCATATGCCGAAAGCCGGGATGCAATGAGCAGTAATGCTTGCCGACCAGCCATGAAAATGGCAGTCACGGTATCATCTGAACCGATTGTCGCAAGATCAAACGGACCCTCCCAGTTTGCACCCATTTCAAGAAATACAGCTTCGGGTAATTCATCGACCAGGTTCAACTCCGTTAACCAGTCGTGCAGTTTTTTGAACTCGTGCGGAAACCTGGGCGGGACACCGGTATTGGCGTACCGACCATCGGCGCACAAAATCTGGCTTTCCATTGAAGGTTCAACCGATGCATGGCGACCTGTTTGACGTTGCACAGTTTGTTCTGCCACCAGCCAGGTATAGCTGGCAGCTTCTGTGGTAACGTTCGCTGCAGCATGCATGCTGACATCGATGAATTGCCCCTCGGCCGAAACCTCCCTGTACAAGATTGCGGTAAGTGCCGACATGACCGCAAAATGACAACCGATGTGATATCCCTGGTTCCCCGACCCACGTACTGGTGGCAGCGAATGGTCATCATATCCACAACTCCATGGCGGACCGCCACCGGCGAGAATCGTTAGATCAGTAACCGGTGTATCGCTCTTGGGATCATTGCGACCAAATGGTGTCACGGAGACGGTGACCAGATCC
>CAZNFE010000429.1:0-2885 GCA_964571945.1 uncultured Pseudomonadales bacterium | reverse complement strand
AGTCGACCAATTTTTGTTAGTACACAATCAATCCGTAACTGAATTCGCCGGTGATCTGGAAGACTATCAAAAAGTTCTGCACCTGCCCCTTCCGAATTCGCAGCAGGTGACGGAGAAACCAAAAAAATCCAACAACCGTTTCAAGCACTCGAAAGCGCTAAAATCCAGCCTGGTCAGTATTGAAAAACGTCTCGAGAGATTACAGCGCAAACTTGCAGAAACGGAAGCCAGCTTGGCAGATAATTCTCTTTATACCGACAAACCGCCAGCCAACCTTCAGTCTCTACTCAGAGACCGCATTTCGCTTTCAGAGGAGATTTCCGAACTGGAAGAATCCTGGCTCTTGAAAAGCGAACAGCTGGAAGGCTGTTAGCCCACCTGATCCAGAAATCTCTCGGCGTGCTTTCACTGACAAAGTCAGGTACCTGGATTGGGATGGCCTGCCAATCCAAATCTGGTGTGCTGGTGCTGCCTAACTGCCAGCCTAATGACTCGCCTTATCCATAATTGACTTGTCCTCGTCGCTTTCCTCAATGATTGCTCTACCCAGAGCTGGAAATGTAGGAATATCCTCATCCGCCAACTGCTGCATACCGACCTTTCTGGCAAGAGCTGCCTCGATGAATGGAGCCAGCTCTTCATTTTTCTTACGCACTCTCTCGGCTTCACGTTCTTTGAATTCCGGCATTACTTCTGACGCAAATAATTCCAGTGATTCGCAGATGTGTTCGTGTATATTCAAACCAGCCTGCTGGATGAAAGTCACCTGATCTACACCAGCCTTCTCAAATTTCCTCAAATGCTCGCGCATGTCATCTGGTGTTCCGATACCGCCTGCACCTCCTGATAAAGCATTTTCTGCGTCCATCGGGTTCTCTTTCAGACGTTTTTCGCGCGCTTCTCTGAATTCGCTAAACAAATTCGTGCGACCTGGTTTGTGAGCACCGAAGCCATATAGAGATCCCAAAGCGTAACCAAAGAATTCAAATCCTTCCAACCCCCGGTTAATCGCTTCCTGCCGATCCTTATGCAGTGAAAAACTGGTTACCATACAGATCTCTGCCGTGACCGAGTGCCCTATGGGCACGCATTCGTCACTCTTGATGATGTCGTAATATTCATCCACCCATTGTTTGGCTTCCAACGGATCTACAAATGCGAAGGTTAAGGCACCTATCCCCAGACGCGCTGCCATTTTGATCGTCTCCCGATTTGAGCAGGCTACCCAAACGGGTGGGTGAGGCTTCTGTACTGTTTTAGGCACGATGTTTCGGCAGGGCATGCTGAAGTATTTTCCGTCAAAACCCGGGTAAGGATCCATGGCCATCATGTTACAGATCTGCTCGGTCGCCTCCAGATACTGTTCCCTCTTCGATGCAACTGGTATATCAAAACCACCCAATTCCAGTATCGCTGACGATTCACCGGTACCGAAGTCAACCCGACCGCCGGATACAAGATCCAGCGTCGCTATACACTCGGCCGTTCTTGCCGGATGATTGTAATTACTGATTACCTGGCGAATACCATGCCCCAGCCTTATGTTACTGGTTCGTTGAGAAGCTGCTGCCAGAAATATTTCAGGCGAAGACGAATGGGAATACTCTTCCAGAAAATGATGCTCTACCTCCCACGCATAATCCATACCCAATTTGTCTGCCAATTCCACCTGATCTAGCGCATTCTGAAACAATTGTAGTTCTGCACCTTCTCCCCAGGGTTTCGGTAACTGGTGTTCATAAAATATGCCAAACTTCATGTCTCTTCACTCCTAGTCGTTGTTATCCGTAAGTCGATTCAGATTCCGGGTTGCATGCTTGCGCTACATTGATCCCTAACCTGACAATGCTTCAAATTGCCTGTGTAAAGTGTTTCCATCCGGTGTACTCAGAATGAGCTGGCGCATCTCCTCTCGACTGGACTTCCGAGTAGCATCATGCATTTCCACAGCATGCCAATGGACCATACGCTGCCACACAGGATCAAGAATTTCTGCACCGGATATACTGGGACCATTCACTGATGTAATCGTAAAACTTCTGAATTCAGAGATGGCAGCTCTGAGCCAGGCTACATGGACAGCCTCATCCTGACGAATTCGGTCAACCAGCCGTGCTGCTTCGAGGGCATCCTCTCTTACATCCTGGAAAGTTTCATTACTTCGCAATACGTTTTCATAAAAGCTGAACGCTCTTTCAGCTCTGACTTCAATCATCAGCAGATTCATCAAAAACGATATAAGGCCTTCATGCTCTGCCGGTATTTGCTCCATTTCTCGCTCAGCTCTTTCTCTGCCAATACTAGCCGGAGCTTCAGGTATCGGAAAGACTTCCTTTCCAAATACCATGTCTCGTATCACAAACCACATGACATCATGTCCACCGACACCGCTCCCGTCTCCACCCTCATCCCAGCCATGTGCCCTTAACAAGCCCTGGTTCATATGCCCTAATGCGGTTCCGGAAAGGTCTTCCACGATTATCTGCTGGAAGTCAGGAGCCGTTACATCTGCCAGAGCTCGGCCACGACCCTCTATCAGACCTGTGATAGTCAATGAGTTCCAAAACCCCTGGGCCAGACCATTCTTCAGCAACAATATTTGTTGCTGCTCATTCGGGAAATTCGGTTCCGTGAGCAAATCCGTGGTTGCCTCGACTAGTAATGCACCTCTCGCTTTTAATTGCTCTTGCCAGGCATGTATCGCAGTCCACCTGAATTTCGTACGCGGTGAGATGTATCTGCCATCCGAGGTGAACCCACCATGCAGTTTCTGTCCGCAAGCTATATGCTGAATCGCATAGTCATGCTCTGCTTCAATCTCTTCCCGACTATAGACAAGTCTTGCCATGTCGTAGTCCTCATCAATTCAAACCCGTCATACCCGG
>CAZNFE010000428.1:0-2886 GCA_964571945.1 uncultured Pseudomonadales bacterium | reverse complement strand
CCATATGAGTGAACTGATACGGCCCGGCAACATCACCACAAGCATATATACCGGGTAGTGAAGTCTGAAGAAACTGATCAACCTTGAGAGTACCATCTGGGTTGCTATCTACTCCCAGAGCATCCAGCCCTAACCCTGCTGTATCCGCTCGACGGCCAACGGCCACTAATACCTTCTCGAACGGAATCACAACCTCATCGCCGTTGTGCTCTGCAACAAGTCGATGCCGTTCGCCATCAGTCTCGAAGCGTACCGCCTTATGACCTGCCAGAACATTGACCCCTTCTTCTATAAGCTGACGCTGCACGATTTCAGCGACATCGCTATCTTCCCTGGGCAATATTCGATCAAGCATATCCAACAGGGTCACAGCGCTTCCCAGGCGACAAAAACTCTGGGCAAGTTCACAACCAATGGGACCGCCGCCCAATACCAGCAATTTCTCTGGTAATTCAGTAAGTGACCAAACATTATCCGAGGTCAGTATATCAACCTCATCCAATCCCGGTATCGGTGGAACGAATGGACTGGCACCTGTCGCAATGACTATGCCTCGCGTTGTAACAACCCGTCCATTGACTTCAACAGACCAGGGATCTATCACCTTTCCCTGACCGATCACACAATCTACACCCAGCTCTGTATAACGCTCAACCGAGTCATGGGGTTCTATTGTTCTGATAACATTCTGAATACGCTCCATCACGACGCCAAAATCAACCTTGCCACCGTCAACATCTATACCAAACTCACTGGCTCGTTTGATGTAGCTGTTGATTTTTGCCGATCGAATCAGTGCTTTGCTAGGTACACAGCCAGTATTCAGGCAGTCACCACCCATTCGACTGCGCTCAATCAAGGTTATCTTCGCCTTCACTGTCGAAGCGATTACGGCAGCTACCAGTCCAGCCGAGCCTGCACCAATCACCACCAGGTTCGTGTCAAAACGGCGCGGTTTTCTATATCCACTCAAGCGGCTTATTCTGGTGAGCACTGCAGCGGATTTTTTTGTCACCAGGGGCAGGATTCCCACCAGCGCAAATGCAAATAGCAGACCGGGTGACAGAATATCGGCAGGTGACGTAATGGTCGCCAGCTGCGTACCCGCATAGACGTACACAATTGTTCCCATCAGCATACCTATCTGGCTCACCAGATAGAACCGAACTGTCGACATGGGTGTGACCCCCATGACCAGGTTAACAACAAAAAAAGGGAACACCAGTACCATCCGTATCATGAAGAGATACAATCCTCCCTCTTTACTGATCCCTTCATTGACCACCAATAATTGCCGACTATATCTTTCCTGAACCCATTCCCGCAGCAGGTAGCGGGAAAACCAAAAGGCAATGGTTGCCCCGATACTACTGGCGAATGAGGCAACTATTACTCCGATAAACAGGCCAAACGTCGCTCCACCAGCCAGCGTCAGTATGGCGGCGCCGGGCAGAGAAAGTCCGGTGACCAGCACATAAATTACAAAATAACTGCCAATTACCAGCAGTGGCTCCTGCTCATAAAGATTCTGGATTTCATTACTTTGCTGGCTGAGTCGTTCCAGCGAGAAGAATTGGTCAAGATCGAACACATAAAAACAGGCAATAGCCGTTAGCACGATTAATAGGATCCAGATCCTGTTCGCCATAGTCCCACCTTTTATTATCCGCACCAAACTGGCTGCAACTTTCTCACTCCATGATGAAGCTCGACATCTACTACTGTGGCATGTTCAAGGCATGTTGACAATCAATCACAGAAAACCGAACGATCGTAATCAGTTTGAGTAGCAGACGTTTTTTCGGAACAATCGGGTGATCTAATCATGAATGAGGTAGGTTATAATCAATCAAACCAGCCTTACCAGGAATGTACCATGATTTACTCCAGCCATCGTCAATTTCCCGGCAGTCGGCCTCGCAGAATGCGCAAAGATGACTTTTCCAGAAGACTGATGCGAGAAACCAGGCTAACTACCGATGACCTTATCTATCCGGTGTTTATTATCGAGGGCGAGAATGCGACCGAGCCGGTACAAAGTATGCCGGGTATCGAGCGGATGACAGTTGATCTGTTACTTGAAGAAGCATCACAGCTGGTTGATCTGGGCATTCCGGCCTTGGCTTTGTTTCCTGTTGTGCCCGTAGAAAAAAAGTCGCTGTTGGCAGAAGAAGCATATAATCCGGAAGGCCTGGCCCAGAGAGCGGTTCGCAAGCTGAAGCAATCTTTTCCGGAGCTGGGGGTGATCACCGATGTAGCCCTGGATCCGTTCACCATTCATGGGCAGGATGGCATTCTTGATGAGACCGGTTACGTTGCTAATGACGTCACAGTTGACACACTCAGACGACAGGCATTGTCGCATGCCGATGCAGGTGTCGATATCGTTGCACCTTCCGATATGATGGATGGTCGCATTGCTGCGATACGCAATGCCCTGGAAGAAGCTGAGCATCACAATACACGGATCATGGCTTACTCTGCCAAGTATGCGTCCAGCTACTACGGCCCTTTCAGGGATGCTGTCGGATCATCAGGCAATCTGGGTAAAGGTGATAAATTCAGCTACCAGATGGATCCTGCTAATACAGACGAGGCCTTGCAGGAAGTAGCTCTGGATCTAAACGAGGGCGCTGATATGGTTATGGTCAAGCCGGGAATGCCCTACCTGGATATCGTCAGGCGAGTGAAAGAGGAGTTTGCCGTACCCACCATGGTCTATCAGGTCAGTGGTGAGTACGCAATGCACATGGCTGCCATTCAAAACGGCTGGCTGGGCAATGAAGTTATTCTCGAATCGATGACTGGCATTAAGCGAGCGGGAGCTGATGCAATATTGACTTATTTTGCCAGGACCATCGCTGCCACACTTCAATAACAATCCTC
>CAZNFE010000427.1:0-2888 GCA_964571945.1 uncultured Pseudomonadales bacterium | reverse complement strand
GATCCCAGTTATTGCTGTTTGGTCTAACCGGTAACTGGGGCAGGAAGGGTACCGGTGTCCAGGCCTGGTTGACAGGCATGTTTGATGGTTGGTTCACGGTAGCAGCGAAGCAAACCAGGGGTCCGGCAGAAGTGGCAGCTATTGCAGACATGCAGGAAGCCATGTTTGAAGGAGCAATGCAACAGGATCCGACCCTGACCAAATCCATTTTGTCCATTGAGGCAGCCAAGATGACGGGTGGATCCACCGGCATGGTGCCACCTATTTTCTTCTGGTATTACCACGCGGGTTATGAATCCAGCTGGCAGAAGAAGGAATGGCATGATCCATCCATGCAAAGACCGTTTGATGAATATTTTCAGGAGGCTGTAAAGAATAACTGGTGGGTCGGCGTGGATTATCCTCGCAGGGAACATACGCCACGAGTGCTGATTGAGTGTGGCGGTAACGTGTTACGGCGTACCAGAGGCGGCAGCAAAATGTTGCTCAAAAACCTCTGGCCGGAGCTCAACATGATCGTATCATTGGATATTCGCATGAGTACCACAGCACTGCACTCGGACTTTGTGTTACCCATCGCCAATCAATACGAGAAAATTGGCTTCGGTATTCCCAGTACGCATACCATGAATCTGACCTTCTGCGACAAAGCGATCGAGCCGCCGGGAGAAGCAGTCAATGAATGGGAAGCATTCCGCCGCATGTCTGAAAAACTGGAGCAACGCGCCAAAGAAAGAGGTATTGGAGAATACAAGGATGCACGCGGGGCTGACCATAATCTGACCGAGTGTCATAAGCAATTCACGCGTGATGGATTGTTTGTTGATGAAGAGATAATTGCTGACGAGATGATCAGAGACACTGCGGTGTTGGGATCACTACCGGCGAATGCCAGTCTGGAGGAACTCCGGCGTAAAGGTTATCTCCGATGGGAAGGTCTGGGTGTATCTGCACGCGCTCTTGGCCAGGCGACCGATCCGCAACCTGACGAGACCTTCGCGCCATTCCGTAACCGTGTCGAGAAAGGCGAACCCTGGCCGACACTGTCTCGCAGGGCGCAGTTCTTAATCGAACATCCCTGGTTTATTGAAGCGGATGAACATCTCCCCAGACACAAGAATCCCCCTAAAATGGGTGGTGATTATCCATTCCAGGTAGCCAGCGGGCACAACCGGTGGAGTATCCACTCTCTCAACACCGCTAATCATTTGATGCTGGAAACCCACCGTGGTGCACCGCATATCGTCATTAATGACAAGGACGCGGAGCGATTGGGTGTTGCTGACAACGAGGAGGTACGGGTGTTTAACGACCTGGGCGAGTATCTGGTCCCGACACTTGTATCAGCCAGTGCACAGCCAGGCCAGGTAGTCATGTATAACGGTTTTGAGCCGTATCAGTTCAGCAAATGGTCCAGTCCGAATGACGCTGAGCCCGGCATGATCAAGTGGCTGCATCTCGCCGGGGGCTATGGTCACCTCAAGTACTGGGGTACCCAGTGGCAACCCAGCCCGGTGATGAGGAACACCTATGTGGATATTGAAAAAATAGGTTAACAGCCAGCCTGCCGCTATCGGCTGGAGTGAGCCTCTCCCGCCGGTGGCAGGATGACGAGAGAATGCGGGGTCTGATTCGATTTAATGGCAGGCAGACCCGACATCCTACATTTCACAGGAAGGCAGGTTTTCCCTATACTCTGGCATTCAATGTTTCAGGCAGACGGTTCAGGGAATACCATTGCTCGCAACAATCGGAAAATGGCAATTCCTTGCCAAACTCAGTTGCCACAGCAGCAGCGGTGTGTCACCCCTGGGTAGCCGGGATGATTGACCACGTTACGGAACCAGGAAATTGGATGATACGCGGCTAAAACCCTGGGGAGTCAGGGGAATATTCCTCCTTTCGATCATTATTGGCGTAGTGACCGGTTTTGCTGCCTGGGCATTTCGGCTCCTGATTGGCCTGGTTCATAACATTACTTTTTTTGGGCAACTATCGCTCGTCTATGATGCGAACCTGCATACCGCAGCATCACCCTGGGGTTTTCTGATTATATTTATACCGGTGATGGGTGGCATCCTGGTCGTCTGGATCACCCGGAACCTGGCCCCAGAGGTCAAGGGACCCGGTGTGTCGGAGGTGATGAGTGCCATTCACCATAAACGCGGTAAAATGCGTGGCAGAGTGAGTTTCTTCAAGGCAGTGGCTTCATCAATAACCATCGGTACGGGTGGTTCACTTGGCCGGGAGGGACCGATTATCCAGATCAGTTCCGCGGTGAGTTCAATGCTCGCACAGCGGTTGCATCTTACCGTTGATCAACGCAACCTGTTGATTGCCTGCGGTGCCAGTGGGGGTATTGCCGCGACTTTTAATGCTCCCCTGGGGGGTATATTGTTTTCGGTTGAATTACTTTTATTGTCCATTAACAGCCGTACAATATTACCGGTGATCATGTCTTCGGTGATTGCAGCGAATGTCGGGCGATTCCTGATCGGAACGCAACCAGCCTTTGATGTGCCTGCTTTACAAAGTACACCTGCCTTGGAAAACCCTTTCGTACTGCTGCTGTATTTTCCGTTCGCAGCGATTGTCGGCTTGATGGCTCTGGCTTTTATCAAAGGTGTTTACTGGAGTGAAGACCGATTTGAGAAACTTCCCGTTGGACCATATGCACGGCATATGCTTGGGATGCTTGCTCTGGGGGTATTATTTTACGGCTGTTTTCGCTTTACCGGTCACTACTATGTGCAGGGCGTAGGCTACGCGACGATCGCAGATATACTTTCAAACACGCTCGGGAATCCGTGGCTGATTCTGGTGCTGGTATTTGCCAAATTACTTGCCACAATGCTGACTCTCGGTTCAGGTGGATCCGGCGGGATTTT
>CAZNFE010000426.1:0-2893 GCA_964571945.1 uncultured Pseudomonadales bacterium | reverse complement strand
CAGATTGACGCAGGTAATCGGTAGTATCAGGATGATCCAACGGTAGATCTCGTAGCTGCCAAAAGTAGCCAGAAAGGCAGCATAGATCAGGTACATCAGCAGTGCACCTATTGAAAACTTAACAGGCAATTTTCGGCCAACCAGATCGAATGCTACTTGCATCAATCCCAGGGCAACCAGCATGCGCAGAAGACTGGTTAGATACCAGAACAGCTTAACGTCACCAAAATACAATCCGCCAAAAGAGGCGACCTGCCGTAGCATCTCAATAGACAAGGCCAATGCGCCTAGTCCGAGAAAGGCTTGCTGCAATCGCTTGTAGTTGCGAACCAAACTAACCAGCAATACAGAATCCAGGAACAATGTCATCAAACCTAGTGCAATTTCCAAGATTATTCCTTACCCGACTTTTTGCAGCAATTGACTAGTGACCCAGGTGGTATGAATCACGCCCTCGATATAACCAAAAAGCACAGTGAGGCAGTATAGAATAGATTTGCCTAAACCATAAGGTCTGATTGTCCCGCCCGGCTTCTCAACACCTGAGCAGAACTACGCCACCTGTTGCATCAAGTCAGATACATCAGTGAGCTGCTCGATTTGTCTGATGGTGGATATGATTCCCTCGGCACGATCACGATCGTATACCGGCACAACCAGGCTCATAAACTTAGCTTCAAGTTTCTGCCGCTGCAGCATCAGATCCTGCTCCGGTATCGCCACGTTCCAGTCCCGCGTCAATATCTCGCCGCCGCGAAGCTGAATTTCTACCCGCGATTCTGCTCTTGGCTCCGGAAAAGCAGCAACCTGAATGCGATCTCTCAAACTGACCATGTCAGCCCGATGGACAATGTCATTATCAAAAACATTGATGTTTGCTGTATCAAGTCCTGCGAGCACCATCGCACAGGCAAAGCGCAAACTGAATTTGGCCTCGAGCCCGCTACCAGGTCGCTGGATATTGCACACCGAGAAATGGCCTTCACTAACGGTAATTGTCACCTGCCGGATATCTTCTGCCTTCAACTGATGTTTCTGCTTCAGATACTTTGCTGCCTCCAGGGCAGAATGCGTTAGATAGCAGGCCGCATGATATTTGAATAGTACAGTCGGAACGAAACAGCCAGACGACAGAGCCCGGGTAAACTTGTCATCGGATATCGAATCAGAATGGGTAGCAGCAAAACCCTGGGCAATTTCCAGAGACGACTGCTGGCTGTCAAATCCCCTGCTGGCAAGTTTAACTGCCAATAGCCCGCTGGCAGCGGCGTGACCAGCATGAAACGGCTTGCACATGCTACCGAACATCGATTTCAATCCGGCTGCCTGGGTTGCTGCAATACCCAGTGCGTTAACAACTTCAACAGGACCTAGATCTGCTAACACAGCACAACCGGCAGCTGCACCAAGGGTGCCCAGCGTTGCCGTCGCATGAAAACCCTTTGCGTAATGAGAAGCACCCACATATAGACCGACAATACACTCGGTGTCTATCCCGCTTGCAAGAGACAACAGCAGTTCCCGGCCAGAACTTTTTTCCTGTTCTGCCAGTGCCAGGACTGCCGGTGCAACGGGGACGGTTGGATGTCCCGACATGGCCACGTGAACATCATCATAATCGTGAGCGTGTGCCATCGCGCCATTGATCAGGCAGGCCTGCTGTAAAGTCGCTTTTCTCCGTGCTCCAATTACCGTGGCTTGCGGGTTGCCCCCCCCCTCTTCCTGTTGCTCTCGCAGTATGCGGACCAATGGCTCTTCCCTTGCTGCAATGGCCACTCCGAGATAATCCAGCAAGCAATGTTTACTGACTTCGATTGCTGCGTCATCCAGGTCATCAAAACTGCGCGCCGCTAAAAAGTCTGCCAGATCTCCTGTAACTGTTTTTTTTTCCATTCCGTACCTTCCGTTAACCCTCAGGTTTACTTTGTTCGCTGGCAAATTTGCGAAAATCCGGCGGTCGCTTCTCTGATAGAGCGGCAATCCCCTCCTTTGATTCATCAGAAGCATAATACATCTTTAATGACACGAATCCCTGATTACCAATGCCGCGTATATTTTCTGTATCCGCGTTGAAAGACTTCTTGGCAATCATCAATGCAGTGGGGCTTTTCGCCATTATTTCTTCACACCAGCCGGTTACAGTGGCGCTTAATTCATCATCAGGAACACACAGATTTGCCAATCCCATTTCTACCGCTTGCCTGCCGCTATACCGATGGCATAAATACCACATTTCTCTGGCTTTCTTTTCACCCACAAGACGCGCCAGGTATGCCGTACCATAGCCAGGATCCACTGATCCCATGGAGGGTCCCACCTGGCCAAATATTGCGCTTTCAGAACAGATTGTCAGGTCACACAGGGCTGCCAGCACATTCCCCCCGCCAATTGCATAGCCCCGGACACTGGCGATCACGGGCTTGGGGACATCACGAATGATGGCGTGCAGTTCATCGACGGGTAAACCGATCAGTCCCCGCCCATCGTAGTTTCCGTCATGGGAAGACTGATCTCCACCCGTGCAGAAGGCCTTATCACCGGCTCCCTGCAACACGATTACACCTATCTGCTCCTCGTATCCGCTCTGATTGAAGGCATGAATCAACTCATCACATGTTCTGGCTCGAAATGCGTTATACACCCTGGGCCGGTTTATGGTAATCCATGCAACCCCGTCAACAACATCATATTGAATGTCCTGATACTCCATGTGTCTCTCCCGACGCAAACTCGCAGTGTATTTGTCAATGTAATGGGATTAACTTCTGGCTGCAAGCACCGGGGTGGATAGTGTGTTTTCTGCGGCGGATATACGGTAAAGTCTGATTCCCGATTTCGACACCCTGAATGCGACCCGCACAGCATTGACATATGTCAGGCTGCACAGGTATCG
>CAZNFE010000425.1:0-2896 GCA_964571945.1 uncultured Pseudomonadales bacterium | reverse complement strand
GACAAACGGTTGTGTTGTTGCCGGATTACGGTCGTCTGATTACGCTGCGCTAATCCGACCTACTCTACTTTTTCTCGATACTCACAAGTAGTGCAGACTGGTTTCCACCTGTTCATTTGAGATGTCAATAAATCGGATTGCCGGTTTGAATTCTTCGAACTGAAACTCCGCAGAATCCAGTCGGATCTGGAAAGCTGGCGATGGGGTCAGGTGCAAGCGAAAGTTCTGACAATCCTTATCGATCGCATTATGGTAATGACCGCAAAACACGTCGCTGATATTGCTGGCTGCTATTGCTTCACTGACTTCAAGGTATCCCTCTAGTGGCTGGTTTCTCGCCATGAAACCGTCGGTGATCAGGTCTGGCGGATGATGAATGAACAGTATCGGGTGGTCTAGCTGTCCTTGCTGGCGGATAAATTCCAGTTGCCTCGCAGGCAAACGATCTTCGTGGGTGTTCACAAACAGAAGATCAACCTGGTCCATGCAGATGCTGAAACAGAAATCTTCTGCGCTCTGGTACTGGTTATCGAACACTTCGGACAACACCTGGGGATTGTCATGATTACCGGGTATTACGATGTAATCAACGTGGCTGGGAAGATGGTTTCTGATCCACAAACAGCCCTCTCTGGATCCATCAACCATAGTCAAATCGCCGGTAATCACCAGCAGGTCAGGAGGATCTGCATCTATGCAGGACATCATCTTCAGTACATTGTCCTTCACTTCCTGATACCTGCCATCGCCATCATTGGGCACATGCAGATCTGTTATATGGTGTATGAGCATACCTAATTCTCGATCAATGAGTAATTTCCTGCAGCACCTCTCGATAATACATGTAGTTCTCATAGGGTATATCGGCACGCACACGACCGTCAGCCAAAGGGATGTATCCGCCTTCTTCAACAAGGGGGGCAATCCTTTCCACTGCCTGCCGGATAGCATCTTTCCCGGTGCGCAAAGCATCCAAATCGATGCCACCGATCAGCCGCAGATCCCGACCGAACTCTTTCCTGAGAGCAGGATAATTCATCACTGACTGCTCCACTTCACAAGCCCACAGGCAGTTGATCCCTTTATCCAGCAAACAGGGTATCAGTGCTTTAATATTCGCATAGGTACGGCAAATCAGCGTCTGTATTCCAAACTGCTTTGCCACATCCAAAAGTGGTTGGTAGTAAGGCAGCACAAAATCCATATACATACGAGGCGAGATCAGGACCCCGTTGTTATCACCAATCGGTTCACTGAACACCAGGGCATCGACCTTCAATTCACCCAGCAGACGCTTCGCCAGGCGAGCAGCAAATTGCCCCTGAATGGTCATGGCTGCACGCACAAAATCCGGCTTATCGTACAGCAAGCACATCAATTCCGTGAAACGATCAGAAGTATGCACACCCATGGAGAGGAAAAAACCTTCATGTACGCGGACCATGAGAATCTGATCCTTGTCCTTCAGGTCGCTGGCCTGCCAGTTCCCCGGAATCCGGTTGGTGTCCGCCGGATCAAGTCGTTCGCTCCACGCATTCAGCTCCTCGATTGAACTGGGCCATTTCCTGACGCCTGGATGGGGATCGAGATCCAGCTTGATCTCCTCCCTTTTATCGCATGGGTACTGGATCTGCAGATCCATATTCGGAGGCAACCCGTTCGCCTGCCATACTTCCAAAGTCTCTGGTCGGATTCCTTCCTCGAAATATGGCACCCGATCCGGATTCCCGAAGTGGATCGCTTTATGAAAGCGCGTGCTGGAATCCATTGTTCATCCTCTCAGGTACGCGAATTTATCCGTCTACCCGCGTTCTGGATATCATCCGAGAGCGGCTGCGCCCTTCCTGTCGAGTGGCTATTAACCGCCATGACACCAGTAATCATTACTGCCTGCAATCATCCCGCGGCCGCACGGCTTCGTGAAACGCCAACAACTCGTCCCGACAATCAGGGTGCACACGAGCTGGTTCTGCCAGTCATCAATACTGACATGTTAGACTCTCTATCGGCTACTGCAACCAGGAGAAGAGCATGACAGCAAAAAAAAGTGAGGTGCGAGAGTGGGCCGAAGCGTCCGTGGCGCAGGGTGATCCAACCGGCTGGTTCGAGCAGGTCTATAAAAATTCTGGCGGTGACTTCAACCAGATTCACTGGGCCGATCAGGTTCCAAGTCCCTACCTGATCGATTGGCTGCAAGACAATTCGACCGCTGGGAAGAAAGCGATCGTGGTTGGTTGTGGTCTGGGTGATGATGTGGCATTTCTGCATGGCCAGGGATTTGACGTCACCGGATTTGATGTGGCTCCAACAGCGATCATGATGTGTAAAAGGCGATTCCCGGAGATTAGTGAGTGCTTTCAGGTTGCAGATCTGCTCAGGCTGCCATCCGGCTGGCCCGGCAATTTTGATCTGGTTTTCGAGTGCAATACGATCCAGGCGCTTTCCGGTGAATGGCGTGTCAAAGCACTGCATGCCATCGCGGATCTGCTCGCAGCCGGCGGCGTGGTGCTGGTTAGTTGTCGCAGTCGCAATGAAGGTGAAAAGGAACATGAGTTTCCATTGCCGCTGGATAACCACGAGCTGGCAGGGTTCGAACGAGTCGGCCTGCAGCGATTGTCACTTAACTGCTATGATGATGATCAACAGCCGCCTGTGCCACACTTTTTTGCATGCTATCAGCGGCCCCTTTAGGCATGTAATCTGTTATTCGAGTGACTTGAAACCAATCCCTATAACGTATATTTTTCTCATTTCATGCTCTAATTGAGTTTTGGTTAATTCGGGCTAATTCGGGGGCTAATTCGGGGACAGTTTACTTAATTCCTTCCAGCTAATTCGGTGACAGGTTACCTAATATCCTCGAGAATGAGTAATATGTGCCCGCATTAGATGGCAC
>CAZNFE010000424.1:0-2898 GCA_964571945.1 uncultured Pseudomonadales bacterium | reverse complement strand
TCGCTGATCCGGATGATCTATTCCTGATACCTGATTGCAGTTTCGATGCGGTAGCAAAAGGTTCGGTGGTGCTGCTCCCGGACCGGAGTAAGTTACATCCCGAATCCGCTCCAGCCGTTAGTTTTTCAACCTGAAGCATGGCACGGCACAAGCAGGCTTTTCAGCCGGATTCATATCAAAAAACCTGCATGCTTGATAAAATACACAGCTCGTGGCAACACTTACAGGCGTATGAAAGATGAACATGATCAAAAAGGATGATCTGATTAAGAGTATCCAGGATGCACTGCAGTACATCTCCTACTATCACCCGCTGGATTTCATAAAGGCAACACACGAGGCATATTTAAGAGAAGAATCTCAACCAGCCAAAGATGCCCTGGCACAAATTCTCATCAATTCCAGAATGTGCGCCGAAGGGAAACGGCCGATATGCCAGGATACGGGCATTGTAACGATATTCCTTGAAGTCGGCATGCAGGTACAGTGGGACACCGATACTTCTTTGGAAGATATGGTCAATGAAGGCGTTCGCAGGGCTTACCTGTTACCCGATAATATCCTGCGCGCTTCAATCCTTGCTGATCCTGCCGGAACTCGCAAAAACACAGGCGATAACACACCCGCGGTCATTCACACCAGTATCGTCCCGGGTGACAAGGTAAGTATTCAGGTGGCAGCCAAGGGCGGTGGATCGGAAGCTAAATCCAAATTGGCAATGCTGAATCCGGTAGACAGCATCGTGGACTGGGTGTTGCAGACTGTCCCGACCATGGGTGCAGGCTGGTGCCCTCCGGGGATATTGGGATTGGGCATAGGGGGAACTTCTGAAAAAGCCATGTTGATGGCAAAGAAGGCCTTGATGGCACCGGTAGATATACATGAATTGCAGGCCCGGGGTGCAGCCAATCGTGCCGAGGAACTTCGCCTGGAATTATATGACAAGGTAAATAGTCTTGGTATCGGCGCACAGGGATTGGGCGGACTCACCACGGTACTGGATGTGAAAGTTCTTGATTATCCTACGCATGCAGCGAATTTGCCGGTCGCCATGATTCCCAATTGTGCAGCATCGCGGCACATTCATTTTGTGCTGGATGGTTCCGGCCCTGCCGAACTGATTCCACCCAGCATCGAAGACTGGCCGCAAATAGTGTGGGAAGCAGGTCCGAGTTCAAGAAGAGTAAATCTTGACTCGGTGACCCGGCAGGACGTGCAATCCTGGAAGCCAGGAGAAACACTGCTGCTGTCCGGCAAAATGTTGACCGGTCGTGATGCGGCCCACAAGAGAATCAGGGAAATACTGGAAAGTGGCGGGGAGCTTCCGGAGGGAGTGGATCTGAAGGGTAAGTTTATCTATTACGTCGGCCCTGTGAATCCGGTGGGAGATGAAATTATGGGACCTGCCGGACCAACCACATCTACCCGGATGGATAGCTTTACCGACTTGATGCTGGGGCAGGTGGGATTGATGGGCATGATCGGTAAGGCAGAACGTGGCCCGGAGGCAATCGCTTCCATTCGAAAGCACAAAGCTGTCTATTTGATGGCGGTTGGCGGTGCCGCGTATCTGGTATCCAAAGCGATTCGGGCATCAAGGGTTGTTGCCTTTGCAGATCTGGGTATGGAAGCCATTCATGAGTTTGAAGTAGAGGATATGCCCGTCACAGTTGCCGTGGATGCGACGGGAGAATCGGTTCATCAGACCGGACCCAGGGCGTGGCAGTCGAAGATTGGTAAAATTCCGTTGGCTGAAGCCTGATTTGTACACTGCACTATTGAAGGAGAAGGCGTTTCAAAGGTGTTTTGGAGCGGCTGTAGCGTCTGGGTAATTATCATCCAACACCGGGAACTACAGGTAAATCTGGGGAGTCTGATAAACTATCGCTTTTTCGGAAGCTGATTTATCGGATCAGGGATCTGAGTAGTAATCTTTGCAGAACGCACAAAAAATAACGGCAAGCCCGACTTAGTTAAGGTGCAGGTACATGGGACAAATTTCGCCCACAGGAGACGAGTTATATTTGACCTCGGAGAGTGTCGCTGGAGACTTCTCTCTTTTCCCCCGGAAAGATACTGCAGCACTAAAAGGTGTGTTGCAACCGTGGCAGATTGAGAAACAGGTGGAATTGCTTGCTGCCATGGACGTCGATTCCTACATTGAATCAGTTATCCAACCCGTGGAGGATCAGTCCAGACCCGGTGCTCGAGCCATTATTCGGGCGTTGGGTAGTAAGGTGATTGAGGAAATCGATCAGGGACCTTTCTATGCCGTGGAACTCGTATTGGATTTCAATGGCACACCTCGCAGAATAGGATTTATTACCCAGGACCGTAATTCCAGTAATGGTCAGTGGATGCCGGAACATCATGAATTAGCTGCAAAAAAATTATCTGATTTCTCTGCTCGATCGTTACCGATCATTACTTTTATGGACACCATCGGAGCAGATGCAGGGGAGATTGCCAACAAGAGTAATCAGGCTCACTGCATATCTCGTTTGATTGCTGAATTTTGTAATGTTGATGTTCCCACTGTAGGAATTATCATCGGGCAGGGGTATTCAGGCGGCGCGATACCCCTGGCAGCAACCAATATCCTGCTTTGCCTGCGCACCGGTGTATTCAACACGATTCATCCGAAGGGCCTGGCCAGCATTAATCAAAGATATAACCTGTCGTGGCAGGAATGCGCTAAATTTGTTGGCGCTTCACCTTATGAACTCTACGAACAGGGAAATATTGATGGCATTGTCGATTATGATCCGGGTGAAGATAACAATATCGGGAATTTGCATGACGCGATCGTCTCTTCCGTTCTCTCAATAGAAAATAATGCCGGAGATTTTGTTTCAAGAAGCCCTGAGATCATAACCCACTACCAGCGAAACGTGGATC
>CAZNFE010000423.1:0-2901 GCA_964571945.1 uncultured Pseudomonadales bacterium | reverse complement strand
ATATGGAAGGTTTTGCCTGCAACGGCTCCTCTGCCGCCTGGGTTTCCGTTGCAACTTCCTTTAATTGTACGGCCATCTCATTCCTCCCGATTCGTTGCGGATGTGAGGATTTGGTCGAATACTCTGACGCAGGTTGCCAGATCTTCGTCGGAGATGTTCGCCAATATTCGCTTTCTGGTAGAAGCAGCGACATCGAGTAATTGTGAAATCATGGGTTGCGCAGAATCTGTCAGATGGACAGTCTTTCCCCTCCGATCCTGGGCAGAAGGCCTGCGTACGATAAGATCCTGACTTTCCAGTTTATCCAGCAGCCGAACCAGGGTAGGACTCTCGATCCCCAGATGATTGGCAAGGTCCTTCTGTATTATTCCTTCATCGGATCGATAGAGAGAAAATAGCACCCGCCAGGTTGCATCGGTTACACCCAGCGGTTTGAAGACGGCATCCAGTTCCAGACGCAGTTTATTGCGTGCCAGGAAACACTTGAACACAAAGTCTTCCCGGGCGATAGACGGTCGATAGGTTGCTCTCGGCTTATTCTCGATGATGGTATCAGTCATCTCTATATATCACTCAATTAATATAATTAGTATGCTAACTAATAGGTAAGCAATTATAAGTCAGGTTGCTAATTTTTCCAACAGCGACGTGACTTCGCAGACAGAAGCGACTTTCGCAACGGGCAGGAGTCAGGCCTTCGGGATGTTTTCATCGCATTCAGTTATAATTCTCCAGCGAACAAATCTTCAGACCACATATTCTATTTCATTGTTAAAAAGGCTGTTTATATAATGAGCGGTATTCTTAAGTCAGTTCTTGATCATCTTGAACTCGAGCAGATCGAGACCAATCTGTTCCGGGGTACGAATGTCGAGATGGGCAGCCCCAGGGTATTTGGTGGCCAGGTAATTGGCCAGGCGCTGGTGGCTGCTTCCAGGACCGTTGCAGGCAGAGCCGCTCACTCGTTACACGGCTACTTCCTGCGTCCCGGTGATTTGCAAATGCCCATCATCTACGATGTCGATCGGATCAGGGATGGCAAGAGTTTCACCACCCGTCGCGTGGTTGCGATCCAGAAGGGAGATGCCATATTTAATATGTCTATTTCATTTCAAAAGGCAGAAGAAGGTCTGAACCACCAGGTTGATATGCCTGATGTGCCGCCACCAGAAGACTTGCCGACGGAAACTGAGATGTTCAGTAAAATGGCTGCTGACGGATCTCCTGAGATGAAGCAGATGCTGGACCGGGATCGGCCCATCGATATGCGGCGCGTAGAGCCGTTCAATTTTGCGAAACCGGAGAAAAGACCACCGCTGCAGCACACCTGGTTGCGTGCTGTTGATCCACTGCCGGATGACGTATACGTCCATCAGTGCGTACTGGCATACGCATCAGATATGGGCATCCTGTCAACCTGCATGTTACCCCATGGAAAATCGTTTATGAGCGGTATGATGACCGCGAGTCTGGACCATGCCATGTGGTTCCACCGGCCCATGAGAGCCGATGAGTGGATTTTGTTTGTACAGGATAGCCCGACATCGGGTGGTGCGAGGGGATTTAACAGGGGCAGTATGTTTACCAGAGATGGTACGCTGGTCGCTTCTGTAGCACAGGAAGGATTGATTCGGCAGTTGGGCTAGGACCTGACGGCAATGGATCCGATGGAAATTGAACTCAAACTGGATCAGGTGTGCGATAACTGCGTAGCACTGTTGGCGAGTGCATCCTCCCTGTCCAGGGGTAAGGTCAAGGCGGCGATGAACAAGGGAGCGGTCTGGCTGATTCGTGGTGGTAACCAACGCAGGTTACGCAGAGTGAAGTCCAGATTGCAGCCGGGTGATCAACTGAAGATGTATTACAACCCGGCGGTACTTGAACAGGAGCCTCCACATCCAACACTGATTCACGATGCGCATCGCTACAGCATATGGAACAAACCGCAGATGATGTTGTCCAGCGGTTCCCGCTTTGGTGATCACTGCGCTATAGCACGGTGGATTGAAGTGAACCTGAAACCACAAAGGCCGGTATTTCTTATTCACCGGCTGGATCGTGCAGCCAGTGGTGTAATGGTGTTTGGACACTCAAAAAAAACAGCGGCACTGCTATCGGAAGCATTTCGCTTACGCAAAGTTGAGAAGTGTTATGGCGTGGTGGTTACGGGCGAACTGATGGCTCCAGGAACAATACGTGCGCCATTGGACGGGAAACAGTCGATAAGCCATTATTCACCCGTCAGATACCATCCTGAACAAGGGTGCACTGAATTGGAAGTAGTCATTGAAACAGGCCGGAAGCACCAGATAAGGCGTCATCTGGCGTCCATTGGACATCCCGTGCTAGGGGATAGATTGTATGGAGGGGATAAAGCTGCTCGATTAGCACTGGTGTCAAAAAAACTTTCCTTTCAATGCCCGGTTCAGAATCAGCAGGTGACTTTTACTATTCCCTGCGAATTTGGTGACATGCCCTGAAAATGTCCCCGCCCCTGGAAGCGCAGTAGTCTTTTGAAAAGGACATGAATCGGGCGGTTCAAAAATAGGTGAGAGTACCTTTTTGATGCCATTTCAATCAGGGATGACAGGCAGCAATAGATGAGAGTCATAAGATCCGCCTGTATGGATCGTGTGCGTACCTTCATTGACTGAATATTCATGCCTCAGCGACGGGTGCTCAAAGTAGTCACGCCCTTGAACCATCAATCTCAACGTCTCACCGCCTCGAAACAGCGTGCTGCTGGGCAGGATTTCGATTTCAACCGGAACAATCTCTTCTGCACCTATCGGCTGCGGGTTCTCGTGGGTCAATACGGGGTGCCAGGGCGGTGATTTCTCTGCGTCCAGTTCCCGTTGCGATAACCCCCACCAGCCCCTGGCAACCGGGAGTGCCCGGGAC
>CAZNFE010000422.1:0-2911 GCA_964571945.1 uncultured Pseudomonadales bacterium | reverse complement strand
AGTTGGAGCCACATCTCAGTGCCACACCAGCGATGGGCGCCGATAGCTGGCTACTATTGGAAAGCATTCCCTGGATTCCTAAATTTGGTATTTCACTATTGGTCGGATTGGATGGCATCAGCCTGTTGATGGTAACCCTGACCATTTTCCTGGGTTTGATTGCGGTCGTTTCATCCTGGTCAGAGATAGATCAGCGTCCCGGATTCTTCCAATTTAACATCATGTGGACTCTGGCCGGTGTAGTCGGTGTCTTCATCGCACTTGACCTGTTTCTGCTTTTTTTCTTCTGGGAAGTCATGCTCATTCCCATGTATCTTTTGATCGCCATCTGGGGACATGAGAACAAGGGTTATGCGTCTATGAAGTTCTTCCTGTTCACCCAGGTGAGTGGTCTGTTGATGCTGATCTCGATATTAACCCTGGTGTTTGTGAATTACACGAATACCGGTACATTCACCTTTAGCTACTTTGATCTGTTGCATGCGGATCTGGCACCGAATCTTGCCTATTGGATTATGTGGGGTTTCTTTATCGCATTCGTGGTTAAACTACCCGGCTTTCCTGTTCATACCTGGCTTCCTGACGCACATACCCAGGCGCCAACGGCTGCCAGCGTTCTGCTGGCAGGGATTCTGCTGAAGACAGGTGCATACGGGCTGATTCGATTTACCGTCCCGCTGTTCCCGGATGCAGCGGTGGAAATAGCGCCCCTGGCGATGGTGCTGGGTGTTGCAGGCGTGATTTATGGAGCTATTCTGGCCTTTGCACAGACGGATTTTAAACGCCTTGTTGCCTACAGTAGTGTGAGTCATATGGGCTTTGTACTGTTAGGTATATTTGCCTGGAATCAATTATCACTGCAAGGGTCAGTGATGCAGATGATCGCCCACGGTTTGAGCACGGCGGCGCTCTTCATGATCGCCGGTGCACTGCAACATCGTTTGCATACACGTGACATGACGAAGATGGGAGGCCTTTGGGCATCCATGCCAAGAATGGGTGGTATCACACTATTCTTCATAATTGCTTCACTCGGTTTACCTGGTATGGCGAATTTTGTGGGCGAATTTCTGGTACTGATGGGTAGCTTCAAAGTGAGTATTCCCATCACAGCATTCGCTGCACTGGGAATGATTGCTGCAGCTGTTTATGCCCTGATCGCCATGCAGCGAACCTTTCAGGGAGCACCGGGTCAGCCGCTGGATGTAGCAGATTTCGGCTTGAGGGAAATATCCGTAATGGTTTTGATGATGGTGGGGCTGGTTTTTCTCGGGTTGTATCCACAGCCTGTGTTTGACATTGCAGACCCGGTTCTGGCGGGATTGTATCAGTTAACTCAATCCACACCGTCCTGGTTGGGGAGCCTGTAATGAGTATTCTGGAACTGCAAGCACTATCGCCATTGATCGCACTCACCTCGACTATTCTCGTGGTATTGATGCTGATCGCCTTCCATCGAAATCATAGCGCTGTGTGTGCCACGTCGGTTATCGGGCTGATGGTTACGCTGGCCAGCATTCCGTGCGTTATGGGCATTGACCCGATTCAGGTGACCCCGTTACTGCTGATGGACCAGTTCGCTCTGCTATTCATTGTGTTAATTGCACTAACGACCATAGCGGTAGCTCTGTTGGCTTTTGACTACTTTGATAGCCATTCAGGCCGGCACGAAGAGTTTTACATTTTACTGATGCTATCAGCTCTGGGAGCCATGGTGCTGGTGGCGAGTACCCATTTTGCGTCGTTCCTATTGGGACTCGAATTGCTCAGTATCTCCTTGTACGCGTTGATATCTTACCCAACCAGGGGTTTGATTCCGCTGGAAGCAGCCGTCAAGTATTTGATCCTGTCAGGTGTCTCTTCAGCAACCTTGCTGATGGGTGCAGCCCTGGTATATGCGGGGCTGGGCACACTGTCATTCGAGCAGTTGGGCAGCGGTTTCTATGCAGCAGAAGTGGCAACGCAATCCTATGTCATTACCGGGAGCGCGTTATTGATCACCGGCCTGGCATTCAAGATGTCACTGGTACCTTTTCACATGTGGACACCGGACGTATATGAAGGGGCGCCCGCACCGGTAACCGCATTCGTCGCGACTATCTCAAAGGGTGCCATCTTCGCCATCATGGTCCGGTTTTTCGTACTCACCCATGCGTTTGATTATCAATCCGTACTGATTGGGTTCAGTGTGTTCGCCATCGCCTCAATGCTGGCAGGCAACCTGCTGGCATTGGTACAAAATAATGTGAAACGCATGCTGGCCTATTCGTCCATCGCCCATCTGGGTTATTTAATGGTCGCATTTATTTCCGGTGGCATCGCGGGTGGTATGGAACTTGCCGTCGAGGCATCACTGTTCTTCCTGATCGCATATATCGTTACCACGCTGGGGGCTTTCGGTGTGGTCGCTATTTTGTCGAATTCCGATGATCACCGGGACTGTGATGATCTGGAATCCTATACCGGGTTATTCTGGCGTCGTCCCGCCCTGGCTGGCGTGTTTAGTGTAATCCTGTTCTCCCTGGCGGGTGTGCCGCTCACAGCCGGATTCCTGGGCAAGTTCTATATCATTGCAGCCGGTGTTAGTGGTACTTTATGGCTGCTGATTGCGACCCTCGTTGTGGGCAGCGGCTTAGGCGTGTATTACTACCTTCGCGTAATCTATACCATGACCCTGAAGTCTACCTCATCAGAGTCGGTCAGGATTCCGGTCGCTGGTGGTTGGGTGATGTTGATGGTTACCGCCATTATCCTGACCCTTGGCATCTATCCGACACCGTTCATAGATCTGCTCGGCAATCTTGCCAGGGCATTGATTTAAAAGCGACTCCCCCGGCCGCGGCTGCGCCATATCTGCAAATAACATTGATGGGTAGTGGTACCGGAAGGGAAGGCATGTCAGAGACCCTCA
>CAZNFE010000421.1:0-2912 GCA_964571945.1 uncultured Pseudomonadales bacterium | reverse complement strand
TTGGAGTTCTGGGAAACCATCGATTCTGGCGCCCCTAGATCCACCTTGAATATCTATCCAGCAACAGGTTAGTCCGTCATGCTTGAGCGCCCGCTTGTAATCGCCTTCTTATTGATAAGCCTTGTGACATTGATTGTTGTCACATACCAGATGTCAAAATTATTTCGAGAAAGGCGGCGCAGAAAACATACCGACACTGGCATGCGCAAGCGATAAGTGACTTTCCAGTTAGATATTTTTTCTATTATCTCTTTTGCTTACGTATCTTATTCGACCTCTATAGCCGTATCAAAGAACCAGACCAACATTAGATGCAGTGCCACCCGCACACCCTGGCTTCTTCCGCGCTTATTCTGCGCAAGCACACTCGGGCTTACTAGCCCATGCTCAGGGCCCGATTTTCTTCGCTGAGATGCCGGCATAATTTTAATGCGCTCTTTATCTACCCCTAATGATGACGACCAATATTGAAGCCCCTGTTCCACAGCATCAGGAGCGGCTTCCTTGGGTGGGTAATAATTTAAAGAGATACGGCTTCTCGAGATACCCATAACCTTCAAAAATTCCATATACACCTTCACTTCATCGAGCTTGCTTGAAATTACCTCCATGGCATGAGACGGATCTGCGCGCAAAAATGTCGTCAAACCTTTACGCAGCAATGATGAACTTCCTTGTAGCTTCTTTGCCTTCGACAGAACTCTATTTAAATCCTTTTTATCAATTTGTGACCTGACAGCGCTCGGCACCAAAGGAAATCGTGGACTTCCTGAACGCGTATGTATTTTGTACAGATTTTCTGCATTGTGTTTTATACGAAAAATATCTGCTACCTGTATTTTTTGTGTCTTCGCTATATCTTCAATAAGGTGTTCCTTTTTGAATATTCGAACTAACACCATATGCAAATCATCAAGATCCATTGAATCGTCAACGTTTTTTGGTCGAATATGACGGCCTTTAAGTATGCTATTTTTTACCGAATTTCTGAATGCCTTTAGATGCTTCTTCCTCGCTGTGGACAACAAATAATCCAATTGACCTTTGTAATCAAGATTGACAAGCTTCTCACGCTTCAGCTCATACCAATATTTGGACTCTACCCCTGTTAGCCCCTGCAAGTCCTTTTCATCGATGTGTGGCAATTCATCTGCAAGCACGCAGTGCATGCACCAGTCCAACAAATGTAGGTAATTTGTTAGACTTACATCGGGACTCGCATGGCCCATCAACGCGGAAACCTGAGGCAGAATGTCTCGTACGGTGGTGTCCGCGGGCCTGAACTGAAAAGGACAGAACGCGTGGCGCAACTTCTGGCAATTTTGGATCGAAAACATGGGGTGTTCCAAAGTCCCTACTGACCGACTCGCGATAGAGGGATATTCCGGTATGATCAAACGTAGAAGTAACCAGTTTTCGAATGCGTGCCGCAAAGAGTGAAAGACCAGTCTATTGTCTCCCGTGGCTCTTCGTACCGCTTCAATGATCGGGGCTATAACTTCATCATCCAACTGATTAGACGGCTGACCGGGCATGCAAAAGAGCAGTTGTTTATCAATCTTTCCATCATTTTCCGCTATCCGAAGGTCATACCAATCCATGAACTCCGACAGCCACTCATGCGGCAACAAGGCTTTCAACGGTATCCGTCTGGGCCGTTTGCCTTTGACAGTTCCATGCCGGTTTGCCCGTATAAGCAACTCTGGTTCAGAGCGTCCCGCGACATCCTGGACCAATATGGTCAACGCTTCGTTGCGTCTCAGTCCGCAGTAGAAGCCAAGGGCCCCTACCAGCCTTTGGATACGTTTCAATCTCAGTGAGTCATTACCCGATACCTTTCCGAGTATTGTCAGTGCGTGTTCTATCTCTTGAGGTGTAACCAGATTGGCATTGACCCGGTTTCCATAGTAAATGCCATCCAGTTCCGACGCATTGATGTCCGGGATACCGGGAAGCCGCCTGATATAGTTGGCGAAATGTGCGACATTCCTTCCCGTTGTGTTATCCCTGCTCCCGTCAATCGCGCTTTGTAAGCATTCTATCCACTGACTGTGATTCAATGTGCTCAATTCCCGATCTACTGCGGCATTAAGCAGTGGCTTGTTAATCGCGCTCATATAACGTCGCACGGAACTGACAGCTAGTTTCGATAGGTAAGCGCCACCGTTTTTAAGTAATGAGAGCGTATAACTGGTCAACAGGACCGCCATCTCACCGTGGTATTCGTCACCGCCTATTGAATCCAAACAGGATTCCACAGCCTTAATCTGTGTAGGCCGCGACGTCTCTTTTAACGCCTTCATTACGCGACGCATATATCTGTACTGCTCTGAAAGCGGCACGAGCCTGTCCTCGTCCGGTCTATATAGGTTCAATTGTGCCGGAGTGAGCTCATAGATGGGAGTTGATGAGTTCTCGGCGCATACTCGCTTGCCGCTGTAAACACGAAGCCATGTCTCAGGGGATAGCGGCGTAACATTGGGACGTCCTCTCATCGCTTCACGGAAATATGGTGGAACCACCAAGGCTAGCGCATGTGATGCCCATTCGGTAAGCCTTGCGACAGACAACTTTTTTTGCCCCTTCGGCACGTCCATTGCACGCAGGAAATGTCTGAGTGGAACGTTAAGAGACTGCGGCGGAACAATAGGCTCATGACCAAAATCTTCCCACCACCTCAATATAAGGAATTCGGTGATCGGGTCTGGAAACCACCTGGCTTTCTTTGGAACTACTTTACGCTTATCTCTTCTGGTCTTTATATGCTCCTCCACTTCAACCCACGTCGCGAATGGCTCCACTACCCAGCTGTCTTGACCTGCAGTCAATACCGATTTCTGCATCCATAAAGTAAGCAACCCGCCGTTAACGATTGCGGAATAGAGAATCTGTCCTCGACGTTCATCGAGACT
>CAZNFE010000420.1:0-2922 GCA_964571945.1 uncultured Pseudomonadales bacterium | reverse complement strand
GCTTCAAGCTGCACGATATTCATCGAAGTCAGCTCTTTCTCGCTATAGCCGACCATCTCACAATAGGCAGGATTCACCTGCACGATATCGCCCTTGTCATCGGCGATAATCACGCCGTCCATCGAGGATTGCAGGATCAGTTCATTGCGCTCCGCCTCCTCGCGATAAGCCTGCTCCGCCTGCTTGCGCTCGGTGATATCGTGGCAGGTACCGAACAGCCGGACAGCCTTGCCGTCCTCAAGCACAAACATGCCATTGGTCTCGAAGCATTTTACTTCGCCGTCCTTGCAGATTACCCGATATTCGTTCATCGGCAGTTCCGGTTTGCCGGCAGCAATCGCTGCATTTAACCAGGCGGTCACCCGCTCCAGATCATCGGGGTGGTGAATCTCGGCATTCACCTTATCGTAATCGATCTGCTCATCCGGATCGTATTTCAGCAAACGATGCATGCCCTTCGACCATGAAACGCGCCCGGTTTCAATATCCCATGTAAAGTCACCCAATTGCGCGATATATTGCGCCTGGATCAGTCTCTTCTGGGTTTCGCGCAGTGCTTCTTCCGCCTGCTTGTGGCTGATCGCATTCTCGGCCAGCGCTGCAATACGCTCAATGCTCGCGATATCCCCGGCATCCGGCGCTTTGGGTTCATGATAATACAGGGCAAACGTCCCCAGCACCTTGCCATGCGATACAATCGGCTCCGACCAGCAGGCCGCCAACCCGTGAGGCAGGGCCAAATCCTTGTAGTCGGCCCATAGCGGATCAGTGGCAATATCGGAGACAATCACCCGCTGGCGAATGAATGCCGCTGTGCCGCAACTGCTGACGTTCGGACCGATCTCCACGCCATTAATCGCATCGCTATATGCTTGCGGCAGATCCGGGGCAACACTATGCAGCAGGTGTTTGCCGTCTGCGTCCAAGAGCAGTATCGATCCCAGCATGCCGGGGCGCTGGCGCTGGGCAGTGAACACGATTTCCTCCAGCACCTCGGACAGGCTCACCTCAGAGTTGGCAATCATCTCCAAAATGTTCCGTTGATCGACCTCGAACAACTCCCGGTGTTTACGCTCAGAAATATCCGACACAGAGATAACAACAGACTTTTCATCGCCAAAATCGATCAAAGTGCCCGACCCCAATGCCCAGAAATGGGAGCCATCCTGCCTAAGTAATTCAACTTCCTGATTATGAATCGAACCCTCAGCAAGAATTCGTTCCATGATAAGATCCCGGACTTTCGGGTTGACGTAGTAATCGGGAGAAAACAACCCGGAGAATGATTCATTTCCCAGCCAAAAAACATCCCGAATACCCTGATTTGCGAATAAAACCTCGCCATCGGGCACGCGAGTTACGACCGTCGGTATTGGATTAGAATCCACCAAATGCTTGAAAAAGGCCCTACTTTCTTCCAATGCCTTTTCGGCCTTTTTTTGTTTCGAAATATCCACCACAGTCGAGAGGGTGGCTGGCACGCCATCGAAATCAATCCTGACAACAGAACAAAGCCCATAAAATTGACTACCATCGGCTTTCTTCAGTTGCGCTTCCCGCCCATATATATTCCCTTTTTCAGCCAGCACTTTTATTTGAAGTTTCCGATCCTCCGGATGTACAAAAAAATCGGGGGTTTTCTTGCCAATAGCTTCATCAATTGAAACTCCAACCAATTTGGCTATCTCTGCGTTGGCATACAGGACATACCCATCCTCAATTCGCGTTACAATGGCCGGAATGGGAATGCCTTCGAGGATCGATTGCAATCTTTGCTGACTTTTCTGGAGGTCATTCAGAAAAGTCATTCGCTCAGAAATATCGCGAAAAGAACCAAGAATGAACTTTTTACCATCGATTTTTATGGGTGAGACACTGATATTAACGGGAACTTTCTTTCCATCACTGCGCTGGAGAAATATATCATCATCCGCCACTTTTCCACTTGCGGCCCTTTCGCAAAACCGCTGTTTGTAAAGCGCCGCATCTTCAGGCGGGTGAAGCTCGCTCTGGTGCATGCCAATCAATTGTTCCTGCGGCACTCCCATCAATAATTCAGCTTGCTTATTGACCTCAGCAATCCTTCCAGTCTCAGCGTCTGCAATAAAAATTGCGTCACTGCTGTGCTCAATTAACGCTCGGTATTTCTTCTCGCTGGCTTGTAAATTATCCAGTGCTTTCTTTTGCTCACTAATATCATAAACGGTAGCCATCACGGATGGCTCCCCATCGAAATCCAAAGTGGTAAAGGAAACCCGCGCCCAGAAAAATTCTCCATCCCCCCTTTTGCAATAAATATCTTGCTCTTTCACCCTGCCTTTGTCCGCCAGTTCACGCATAATGGGTTCACGCTCTTCCGGATGCACAAAGAAGTCCGGCGTGATCTGTCCGACAATCTTTTCGCTTGGCAGGCCCACCAATTCACCAATCGCAGCATTAGCGTACTTCACCAAACCATCACGCATACGGGTGATAATCGTGGGTACAGGATTGGCCTCAAGAATATCCTGCAGGCGCTTTATTTTATCAAATGGCAAAACAGCCCCTTCCGGGAAATTTTTTCATCACTTAAATGCTCGGCCCTTCACATATTCTCCTGATTTTCCTCTGTTTATTTGGGATGCAGCATCGAGGAAGGATCGAGTAGCGCATCAATTTCATCATCGGGCAGCACCTGCATATCATGGCATAGCTGGCGCACTGTTTTCCCCTCCTCAACCGCCTGCTTGGCAAGCTTTGCGGCTGTCTCGTAACCGATGACTGGTGCTAATGATGTCACCATGCTCATACTCCATTCGATTTGTGCCGCGCATTTTTCTTCGTTGGCCGCAAGCCCGGCGATGCACTTATCGGCGAATACGCGACAGACATTGGCCAGTAACCGTTCGGATTCAAGCAAGTTATGCGCCATCATCGGCAACA
>CAZNFE010000419.1:0-2923 GCA_964571945.1 uncultured Pseudomonadales bacterium | reverse complement strand
CCTAGTCAATGTTCCCAACACGGTTCTTGTCCAGGTATTGAATTAGTTTTTCGGCCGCAATCTGACGAATTGCCACTCGATCTTCAGGATCAACACCGAACTTTTCTGCCAGTAATGTGAAGTCCTGCGGGGACAAGGAAATTGACAATCTTGGTCTAACGGGTTTATTACTCACCGGCAGTCCTAGAATCTGACGAATACGATCAGGGGGATTAATCGCCAGATCCAATGCTTCTCTTCGAATCAGAAACTGTACTTCCTCACCGACATCGAAGGCTATCTGAACGGCCTTAACTACTTTCTGTTCTTTTTTCCAGTGCTGAGGTAACTTCGATTTTTCGTTCAATCTCTATTATCCTCCGTGGCCTCACTCCCAGGCCAGAGTTCCTTTATATCCGAGACCGGCCGATACACAGTCAAAAAAACATCGGTCTCTCCACCATCCCACACTTCTATTTCGATTGCATGATCAGACTCGTCACTGGTCGCTGCATAATAATCGAACGGTTCACCTTCACCCTCCTCGTCGGGAGGTTTACTGTCCCGGTAGTCCCTGCTGTAGAAAAATCCCCTCTCGGCAGCAGATCCCTGACGATATAACGGGGCTGTCCAACCACTCAGATCTTCCGGTTCGGATACCCGCTCGATCACTCCCGGCGCATCTGCGTCAAACAGTTCCGCAAATTGATCAACGTCGAACAACTGCTCCACGGTGCTTCGATTTATCTTCAAAGTGAACGCAATATTCTCGCGGCCATCCTCTTCTTCAATAATCATATCCAGCTGGTCATCACTCTGACTTTCCAGACTGAATGACGTGCTATATTCATGTTCAAATTGATAGGTTGAAACCGACACGACACGCAGGGACTTGTTTTGCAGCATCGGAGGCAGAGCGTAACTGTCAGCGATCTGAATAATATCTCCGACAGCTAACTCCCTTGGGTGCTCTAATTGCCTTACACCGGGCTCCTTCCTGGTTCTGCTCCAGAGTCCCTTGACAAACGATTTCACTGTTTACCTGCCTTAATACGATCCAGTACAGAATTGGCTGAATTGGCTTTTTCACCAATACCTGCAGCCTGCATTTTATCCTTCAGGCTCTTGTCGGAGTTCTCTTCTTCCAGTGATTCTGCTGCGGCGAGTCGGTCAAATGTATCCTGTTGGCGTTTTTTGATTCTATCCAGAGAATCCTTGGCACTCAGGATTTTGGAATTGCTGGAAGCAAAATTATCCGTAATTGCAGCACTGGCTTTCTGCACGCTCTCGGTGGTCTTCACCATCGTTAGCTGGCGTTCATATTCCTTGATCTGGCGCTCGGTTTTCTTAACCAGTTCCTTCAGGCGAGTGGCATGTTGAGAAAAAGAATTATAAACCTCTTGCTGTTCAGCCTGCTCCTGTTCCATCGAGGCAATTTTCTCCGCGATTTCCAGGGCTAACGCCTCGTCACCCTTCTCCAGAGCCTGCCCGGCGAAACCTTCGTGCTCGGCGATATCCTTTTTCAGGGTTTCCAGTTGGCGCCCGGCTTGCATTTGCTTTGCCATGACTTCCGTCAGATCTCTTTTCGCCCGGCCAAGATGAGTTTGTGCATCCTTGATCTCCTGTTCAAAAATTCTGGTGCCATTGGCATCTACTACCAACTCGCCAACTTCACGCGCACCACCCCTTACTGCTGTCATGATCTTCTTAAGTAAACTCATGCTGTTCTCCTTGCGGATTCGTTTGTCTAATCTATTGTAGATATTCTTCCAGTGCTGTTATGGCTTCCACCGAATTCTCACAGAGCATTACTAATTCCTGGCACAGTTCCTCAAAAGACGAGTTGGTCGAAAGCGCACCGAAGATGACAAATCTGTCACCGATCTTTGAAAAGGAAGAAAGCGGCATGGGTATATTCAACTCAAGCATCTCCTCCAGCATCTGTGTACGCTTTTCCGGTCTGATCTCGTCCTCACCCATCAGATAGGTGATACAGAGTACCTGTGTATCAGTTACCGAGACATAGCAGGGGATCTCTTCGAAATCTTCCACGGTAATCTGCAAAACATCGACATCACCCGGAATTGGCTGGCATTCAAAGGAATATCCTTTATAGCCACTCGATTCCAAAAATTTCAGTGCCAGATCTTGTGTATCCATAGGACTTGCTCCTCAGCTCCTTGGCTTATCGTATGACATAATATGTCATCAGTGCAGTTTAGTACCCTGACATAATATGTCAAGATACTTTTTGATCTATTTTTCCGGCAACAAACTTCGCAGATAGATACCCTGCCGCTGTTGCCAGGCTTGCTGGTGATATTGATAGATTTGCTGACTACCCAGTGTATTCACCTTTATAGTAGCAAGCTCCGTATTAAATGCAGCTGGAAATTCAAACGCAGCCCCCAGCAAACCCCTGGTCATCCAGCCATCATGTATCGGCAAAACCGGCAATTCCGCTATTCTCGCTCGTGCTGATTTTCCCTGCCTGGTGGCAATTGTCCAACCCCATTCACCAAAACTGGGTATATTTTCCCGATATTGGTCTACATGATCAAAACCGGCTGCACGAACTGTGGCGCCAATGCTTAGAAAGGCTTCACGCGCATGATAGGGCGAGGTAGATTGCACGGACATGGCTCCACCACCGGCAAGTAACTGTCCCAGTCGCTCATAAAAATTGACCGTGTACAAACGATTCAGATCCGGATGGCTGGGATCCGGTAGATCGACGATAATGACGTCATAGATTTCCCCGCGAGCCAGCAGTTTATCGATCTCAATAAACGCATCACCATACTGTACCGTTACCTGCGGATCTGCAAAAGAGTGCCTGTTCAATCCCAATAGTGCCTGCTGGACTGATGCCAGTGACATCTGGCTAACCCCTGTCGGCTGCAACCGGTTTTTGAGTTCTGATACGGGGATCCCGGAGAAAAAT
>CAZNFE010000418.1:0-2926 GCA_964571945.1 uncultured Pseudomonadales bacterium | reverse complement strand
GCAGCTTCTGTATTGTTTAGCCCCTTTGGCGTATTTCTAATTGTGATTGGATTTCTGCTCAACCCTAAATTCTGGAAGTTGTTTAAGCATGATTGAAGAGTTACAAAATGAACTTGCTGACCTTAATGATAAGGAACTGCAGCAGGTTGAAGGATGCATTATTTCCCAGGTGATCTGTTGTCCCTCCGACCAGCGTGTACCGCATGGACTGGTTCACCTTCGTGCGTGGCAACAAAAATCCCATGCCAGCGTTGCTTCCCTTCGCTGCGGCTGCTGCCAAATCGACTGGTGATTTTCCCTTTTACCGGCAGCAGCATTTTTCCTTTTTGATCTTCGAACGAATTAAGTTCGTCGATTGCCGGAAATAGTTCAAGGCTCCTGTTCAGACGTTCCAGCAATGACTCAAGCCCTTTTCGATCAGCATCCAATTTAGTCAGTTTCGCTTCCTTGTCTTGTAAGGTTGCTTTTAATCGGACCAGAGCTAACAGCCGTTTTCGTTTGCTTAACGATAGTTGATCATGTTGTTGACTGAGTTGGTGCTTAGCATTTTCAAGCTGGTTCGTTTGTTGGACAATGTTCGATTCAATTCGTGCCAGAGATTCCAGTAAATCAGTGTACTGTGCAACCTGATCTGTTCTGGCGCGATTGAAATAGTCGTAGTAAGTCAGCATCCGGGAAATCTCTGCGGGATCTTCCTGATTCAGGAGTACTTTCAGATGCCCCTGTTTGCCCATTGCATAAGCTGCCCTGATCTGTTCCTTAAGATATTTCTGCTGTTCCCCGATTGCCCGCTTAAGTTCTTTTTTCTCAGAACGAAGCTGTCGTACTTTTTTTTGCCCTTTGTTAAGTTGTTGTTCGATTTGTTTGATGCGCCGAATTAATTTGTCGATCGCTTTTTCATTCCCCATTAATTCTGTTTCGAGTTGTGATCGTTGATCTCGGGTATTTTTCAGTAATTGTTTATAGTTCTCGATTTCGGCATTCAATGCATCCAGCTGAGCCTTCACCTGTTTTGCATCTGTTGATGTGGAATCTTCCGCTATCGCGATGCCTGTCAGCATCAGGCAGATTAAGATACTGCACGACAATGTTGCGAATGAATTTGAAACTACCAGGCGGGTGTTGAGAGTCATGGATTTTGGTGTATATCCGAAAATAATCTTAAAGTGCGTTTGCTTTCGCGTTGGCGATCTCATCTGGCAGCGTAACAATAGAGTGACCCGTCATGGAATCGGGTTGTCTCAGGTGCATGAGTTTCAGTAAACTCGGTGCGACATCGGACAGCGCACCCGCTGATCTCAATGTTACCTCTCGATTTCCGAGATAGACGAAGGGTACCAGTTCAGAAGTATGAGCAGTGTGAGGTTGCCCGGTTGTGGAATCAGACATTTGTTCCACGTTACCGTGATCCGCGGTAATGAACCCTTCGCCATCAACCTGTGCCAGTGCCCGGATGATCTGGCCGAGGCATGCATCGATCGTCTCAACCGCTTTGATTGCAGATGCCATGATGCCAGTGTGCCCGACCATATCGCCATTGGCATAATTACAAACAATCGTGTCATAGTCACCGGACAAAATTGCTGCGACCAGTTGCCGCGTTAGTTCAGGCGCACTCATCTCCGGTTTCAAGTCGTATGTTTTTACGGCAGGAGAGGGTATCAGAATTCGCTGTTCTCCAGGAAACGGGTCTTCATGGCCACCGGAGAAGAAGAATGTGACATGGGCATACTTTTCTGTTTCAGCAATTCGCAATTGCGTCTTGTCCTGTAGCGAAAGATATTCACCCAAAACAAGTGGTAACTTCTGGGCGTCGAACGCGCAACTGGTATCAATATCATCAGCGTAATGGGTCAGGGTCACAAAGTCTGCCAGATGAGGTGTGCGAGCACGTTGAAACTTGTCAAAGTCGGGCTGCAAAAAAGCGCGGGTAATCTCGCGTGCGCGATCTGCCCTGAAATTCATAAAAATGACGGAATCGCCATCCTGAACATGGGGAATACCCGAAGCGCAGGTAATCCAGGTGGGTTTCACGAATTCATCATCTTCACCACGCTGGTACGCGGCATCGAGAGCATCGGTAACATTCGAAAACGTAAATTCAGCGGTGATTCCCGTCAGCGCATTGTAGGCTGCTTCTACTCGCTCCCAGCGGTTATCACGGTCCATGGCATAAAACCGGCCCATCATGGAAACCACACCGCCTGCTCCTAACTGTTTGATATGGTTATCCATGTCCATCAGAGAATCCAGGGCACTTCGAGGAGGGACGTCTCTGCCATCCAGAAAGGCATGCATGAAAACAGCTTTGGCACCGTTCCTGAACGCTAACCGGACCGCAGCCCGAATGTGATCTTCATGGCTGTGCACGCCGCCGGGCGACAGCAGACCAAACAGATGCACGACACCATCCTGTGCATTAGCCCTGCTGACGCTGTGGATCAATGCCGGGTTGGAGAAGAAAGACTGATCTGTGATGGCGTCTGAAATACGAGTAAAATCCTGGGCAACGACCCTGCCTGCACCTAGGTTCATGTGGCCTACTTCTGAATTACCCATCTGCCCATCCGGTAAACCGACATCGATTCCCGAACCTGATATCAGCGTATGAGGATGGTCCTGCCAGAGCGTATCCCAGACCGGTGTATTTGCCTGGGCGATGGCATTGGATTGTGTAGCTTCGCGATGGCCCCAGCCATCAAGGATGATGAGTAGAAATGTTTTACGTCTGACAGGTTGTGTTCCCATGATTTTCCATCGATTAGTCTTGGCGCGCTGCTGCATCGGGTCATCTTACCGTTATACCCCGACAGATAGAACCGACTTCAATAGCAATCCTACGGCAAAGCCGTAGGTTTTCGCTTTCAATAACAATCCTCCGGCAAAGCCTGGGGTTTTCGCTTTCAATAAAATCGCTTGAAGCTAC
>CAZNFE010000417.1:0-2933 GCA_964571945.1 uncultured Pseudomonadales bacterium | reverse complement strand
ATCAGTTCCGCGGTGACGTCAGGGTAAACAAACAACCGGTAACCCTGGCAACTCCTATCGAGGCCGGTGATGAAATTGAGACATTGGATAAGAGCCACATCATCTTCGTGATCAATAAAGATGCGTTTATCCTGCGCAGCAACGGCCACATGGTGTTACCTGCTGCAACCACAGCCACCAGCGCACTTCACTTGCATCAGGGCAGGCTACTCTCGGTGTTGGCTTCCAGAAAAACGCAAATCAGAACACCCTCGGCTTTCATCGCTATCAGGGGCACTGGCATCTACGTGGAGAGCGAACCGGACAGGTCTTATGTATGCACCTGCTATGGTGTTGCCGATCTGAACACGACTGATGATCCCGGCATCAATGAAACCATCGTATCGAGACATCATGATGCGCCACGTTATATTCTTGCAGACAAATCATCATCCAATCGCATCCAACCTGCACCCTTCAAGAATCATGACGATCAGGAACTCCTGCTCATTGAAACCCTGGTTGGCCGAACAACCCCCTATGTTGTTCCCGGAGGGGTAATCAAATCCAGGACACGGTACCTGTAGCAAAGCAGCATGACCAAAACAGCTAAACCAGATAGTGATCCAGGTAATCTACCGAGCTGTTGATCTCAAATACGGGCACATCGCCATGTTTACCCGGATTCGCATGCAGGGTCTTTTTGCGGGTGCCGATGGCATCAAATAAACTCAGGCAGGCCTCCCTGGGTACAATTTCATCGTGCCACTGCATGAGAAATCGAACCGGGCAGGATACTTCCGGCGCGAGTCTTATCAGGTCATCGGCGTTCGGACCCCAGGTTCCCATGAGGCCCAGCAAGGCAACCGTGATTCGATCGTCGGTGGCTACAACTGGCAGTCCCATCATGGTACCCATAGACAATCCCCACCATCCGGTCGGCCGAACACCTTGTTCATCTTCAATGAAATCCAGCGCCGCACGCCAGTCCGCCAACATGCCCTCATTGCCCCCGCCGTCACGCCAGACCTTTGCAAATGCATCAGGATGCTGGCTGTTATCGCCACTGGCACGTTCACCGTGACCGGGGCCATCAATCGCCATGGCAGCTATGCCGCGATTAACCAACTGATGCGCAAGGTTCTCAATATAGTCAACCTTTTTATGGGTGGTACCGCCATGCCCGAGCAGCACCAATCTATCTGGCGTGCCTGCTGCCTGTGTCCAGTATACGCCGGGCACATTCTGTCCATTTACTGTAATATCGAAACCACGCTCTTTAACCCCATCCCCAATGCCGTCTTTGTTATTCCAGCCCATTTCAGCTCGTCCTTCCTGATGATATTAACGGGGATAATATACCGATTTATCGTGAATATCTTCTGCTGTATTGGGCATCCGTATTGGACATCAGGCGTTACGAACTTTATTCTGAAAACCTTCAACCAGGTAAAAAGATGACCGGGCAGTCAATGCACACACCGGTACTGAATCACGGCAGGCCTTTGACAGCATCGTGATGTTACCAGCGGGGATTTCACAATGACCCATGAAAATCTGTTAAGCAGAAGAAAACAGCTACTCGGTACCGCGCCTTTATTCTATGAGACACCAATTCACATCGTGCGTGGTGACGGTGTCTGCTTGTACGATAATTCCGGAAAAGAATATATTGACATGTACAACAATGTACCTTGCGTCGGTCACGCAAACCCCCATGTGGTCGCGGCCATGCAAAAACAAATGGGTACCCTGAATGTCCACAGCCGATACCTGCATGAGGGTATTGTCGATTTTGCCGAACGCTTACTCGCGTATCATCACGATGACATTCAAAGTGTCATCTTTGCCTGCTCTGGCACGGAAGCCAGCGAAGTCGCACTCTTAATGGCGCGCAATGCAACCGGCGGGCAAGGCATCATCTGTACTGATGCAACCTATCACGGCAATAGCACCGAGGTAAGGAAGATGTCTGCGAGACCAGTCACGGACCCCCTCTTTCGCAGCATTCCGTTCCCACAGAGTTATCGCACTCCGGATACACTGTCATCAACCGACATCGTAACAAACGATGTTTTGTCTCAATACTATCTTGGCAAGGTGCAGGAAGCCATCGAGCATTTTGCAGACCACCGTATACCCTTTGCGGGGATGTTTGTCTGTTCGATCCAGGCGAACGAGGGTCTACCCACCATTCCCGATGCATTCTTGGCCAAGGCAACCGATCTGGTTCACAAAGCGGGTGGGCTGATGATCGCTGATGAGGTCCAGGCCGGATATTGCCGTTCCGGTAATTGGTGGGGATATGAAACCAGCCAGTTTATCCCGGATATTGTCACCATGGGCAAACCCATGGGTAATGGCCTGCCCTTGTCGGCGGTTGCTGCAAGTCGTGACCTGACAGCTGCATTTCGTGAGAGCACTCACTATTTCAATACCTTTGCTTCAAGCCCCCTTCAGGCATCCGTTGGCATGGCTGTGCTCGACGTGATTGAAGACGAGCACCTTCTTACCAGTGCATCCAAACTGGGCGACTACCTGCGAGATGAACTCAAGGGAATGCAGCATAACTGTGAAACAATGGCAGAAGTTCGTGGATGCGGTCTGTTCGTTGGGGTGGAGTGGGTAACGGATCTTGAGTCTAAGACAGCGGATCGAAAAGGAGCCTTCAGGGTTGCCAACAAAATGAAAGAGAAGGGATTTCTCCTCAGCAACGCTGGCGCACAGGGCAACGTGATCAAGATCAGGCCCCCACTGGTCTTTAAACAGTCCCATGCCGACCTGTTTCTGACCGCCTTTGCCGAGATGTTAACAGAGTCAACCTGAGCATGGATGACCCTGCCAAAATACTCGAATATGTTGAACCTGCGTTAGCCCAATGGGGATTGACCCCGCAATCGATTGCCATCGCGTCCCACTCGGAAAATATCGTCTACAAGGTGCTGGGCGATGAT
>CAZNFE010000416.1:0-2945 GCA_964571945.1 uncultured Pseudomonadales bacterium | reverse complement strand
TCGCTCACCAATTTCGTTACCCTCAATGGATTTGCCAGCCTGGAAGGCACGGCAATCGCAGGTGATCGTTTTGAAACGGATGCAGATGAAGTAGATGTCTACTCAATCCATCTGCAGGCAAATCAGGCTGTATTTCTGCAGGTTGTTGATTTCAATGGTGTCGACAGCTTTCAGGGGGATCTGGATCTATTTCTCTATGATACTGCACAGAACCTGCTCGATTCATCAGAGTCCTTCGGAGAATTTGAACAATTGATTGCACCGGATGAAAACGACTATTTCATTGTCGTGCACGTGTTTGATGGTATTTCGAAATACGTGTTGCGGTTTCCGCCAGGGACCGCTGCCAGAACACTGGCTTCAACAGGCTCCAATTTTGTAGCTGGTGAAGCGATCATCAAGATGCGACCGGGAACAGATTTCGCGGCGATGGTCTCTGAACGTTCTCTGCAGCGCTCCCCGTTGCAGCTCAAGCATACAGATATCAACCGGACGAACCTGGCGCACTTTTCGGTAGCTGTACCCGCGGCTGATCCCAGGGCGTTGCAATCTCCGTCATTCAAAAGCAGGCTCGCAGCATCAAACCCTGAGTCGTACAAGAAACTGGTCACTCTGGAGACAATCAAACATCTGAACCAAAGACCGGACGTTGCCTATGCCGTGCCGAACTTTATCCGCCACACAACCCGCATACCAAACGACCCTGAGTATCGCTTACAGTGGCATTACCCGGCGATCAATCTTCCCCAGGCATGGGAACTGACCACAGGTACACCCGTCAATGGTAACGTGATCGTTGCAGTAGTGGACACGGGTGTGTTCCTGGATCATCCTGAACTGAGCGATCAACTGGTGAACGGATATGACTTCATCAGCAGCGTGCAAACTTCCAATGATGGCGATGGAATTGATCCAGACCCGGACGATCCTGGTGATAGTGCCCTGTTATCGAACAGTTCCTGGCACGGTACTCATGTCGCCGGCACGATTGCAGCAAGAAGCAACGACAACCGCGGCTCCGCAGGAGTTGCCTGGGGAGCCAAAATCATGCCGGTGCGTGTACTGGGTCTGGGTGGCGGCACCAGTTATGACGTCATTCAGGGGAGTCGATTTGCAGCCGGTCTAGCCAATGACAGCGGCACACTACCAGCAACCAGGGCGGATATCATCAATCTAAGTCTGGGCAGCACTGGCAGTTCCCAGGCAGAGCAGGAAGAATTCAGTGCCATCCATGATGCAGGTGTGGTCGTTGTCGCGGCTGCTGGCAATGAAGCCAGTGCAGTGCCCTTTTATCCAGCAGCCTATGCTGGCGTCATTTCGGTGAGTGCCACTGATTATTCGGGCAACAGCGCGCCCTACTCCAATTTCGGGACCACTGTTGATATTGCTGCTCCTGGCGGCAATATGCGCGTCGATGCAAATCAGGATGGATATCCTGATGGCGTGCTAAGCACGCTGGTTGATGATCAAAATGGTAACCGGCAACCGGCACTGGCTTTCTATGAAGGTACGTCCATGGCTGCCCCACATGTCGCCGGTACAATCGCCCTGATGAAGGCTGTATATCCGGATCTCACACCTGATGAGATAGACACGCTGCTGCAAGCAGGCGAGATGACTTTCAATTCCGGTCAAATCGCACACAGCGATACCTTTGGATTTGGCATTGTGAACGCATTCAAGGCAGTTCAAGCCGCGCAGCAACTCGCTGAGGGCGGTGTTTTACCCCCAATTCCTGCAATTATTACAGCGACTCCTGCTGCAATCATCCTTGAATCCAACCAGACTGGCTCAGAATTTACCCTGACTAACGATGGAAATGAGTCAGCATCGATTACCTCAGTTACAACAGATACCGGCTGGTTAACAGTTGAACCCGGTCTGGTGGACAGTAATGGTCTGGGAACCTATTCACTTTCCGCAGATCGAACGGACCTCACTGATATACTGTATTCAGCTCAGATCACCATTAGCATTTCAAATGGTAGTGAGTTAACCATCGCTGTTTCGCTGTTGGTGTCGGAGCAAGGCGCGCAGGGCAGCTCAAGTATAGTCTATGCTGTGCTCATGGATAGTGAACAGAATGTGCTGCGTTCAATTCTGAGCAGACCGACTCTGGACGGACAGTTTACATACGAATTTACAGACGTCCCCGAAGGTCAATATTTTCTCGCTGCCGGATCAGATGTAGACAATGACTTCTTCCTCTGTCAATACGGAGAAACCTGCGGTGGCTTTCCGGTGCTGGGAGAATTCAACCTGATCAAAGTGGCAGATGAAGACAAAACCGGACTCAATTTCGTCATTGATATCCTGTTTAACTCGGCAGCGACCTCCAATTCCGCCAGACCTCAAACAACCAACACGATCACACCCCCTGGACCGCTGGAATACAGCAGAACCCACTGAACTGCTGTTGACAGTCACCCTGTCGATCCGGTTGAGTGCATTCGACACGCTCCCGACAAGTTGCATCCAAAAAAAATGCTGATGTGCTATCCATCACAGTATAATGTCTTCGTCTACTCCATGGAGAATCCAAATGCCGCATGAAGATTTAACCAATCACGAAGTGACTATCTGTCTGGAAGGCGGTGCTACTCTGGGACCTTTCCGTGCTACCTGGACGAAAGAAAAACCCGGTGATGTACGTGAGCTATCCAAAGAATACGATAAATTTCTACAGGGTGAGTCGCAACAAAGGTTCAAATTTCATCTACACGATACCTATGCGCACGCAGCTCACTCGCTCATTCTTAATTTTGAGCGAGTGACTGCGATATATGATCACGTGAACCTGAAGTGAAGGCGTTCGCCTGATTCCGACACCGCTGCATCAAACCACGCTGCGGCCACAGGTCAGGGCACTTCCCCGCTGACGGTCCGTAATCTGGCTGCAAAATCGATTACATTAGATTCTCTGGCCGGTTTCATGCCGACCGTTC
>CAZNFE010000415.1:0-2947 GCA_964571945.1 uncultured Pseudomonadales bacterium | reverse complement strand
ACCTATTTAATTAACGGAAATCGGGGACAGTTTACCTATTTAATTAGAATTAATTAAATAGGTAAACTGTCCCCGAATTCCTCCCCGAATTCCCGATTTCCGCTAGGGTGCAAAGTCCATCAATTCAGTGAAGCCGGATGGCTTATGCGGTCCGATAATGAGCTGTTCGAGTACACCTCGTCCCTCTTTCACGCCGTCTTTAGTTGTCATTTTTGCATGACAGAATGCCTGGATGTGAACGTTATCCGGTGTTACCTCAGCAGTGCTGAATTCATCATACCCGGTAGCCAGTTCGCCATGGTACTTGCCATGAGCCCACTCCGGATGACCATAACCGACACCTTTCATATACCAGTTGAATCTGGGTTCAAGCTCAATGGTTGTGGCGTCACCGTTCTTATGGGTAAAGAGAATCTCGAAAGACCGGGCAAATCGAGTGCCTGATTGATACTCGATGTTTTTTACTGCGCCAGCCATGGTCTCTTCAGCCCCCTCCCCCAGCAGCGGCGCGATGATACCGTTGGTATTCCAGGCATCACCGGCAGCATCGTCATTGAGGAAATAGTGCGCCACGCAGTCATCAAAATTCAATGGTGCCCAGAGCCAGTAATATTGCGCCGGGCTCGGATCCGGATTGGGTTGTGCATCAGGTTCCCCTATACCTCTGACTCCCCAGGATCTGTCCCGGGTTCCCCGGAATTCTTCCGGCGTTACTTCCATGCGCTTCCCTTTGACCTCTATCCAACCGGACCAGCTCCCATTCTGCATCATGCGCGTAACGTCCATTGCCAATTGACTGCCCTGGCGTCGCGTGAACCTGGGTTCTTCGTGTGCTTCGCACCGCGCCGAGAAAACCAGGTCTGCTTTGATGCCATTTTCCGCATCATCACACCGTAAGCGAGACATGCGAAACGGCTCCAGGATATCAACGGACACAGGACCTACGAATGTATCCAGACGCTCCAGGTGCATTACTTTGGAAGCATAGACATTGTGCTGCACACCATCGACTACCACCGAGAATGCACCATCGAGTACATCCACATAGGGATAGATACCCATGGCTGCGGCAAAGAATAGCGAGCCATCACGGTTGTACCCGTTAAAGAAAAAGCGATCATAAAAATTTCGTGCGGCGCCAACATAGGCTATCGGCTCCGGTGTCTGGTGCAGCGGATAATCATCCCCTTTGGTCAACATACGATTCTCCATGTCAGGGAAATTTCGGTTAGTCTGCAAAGCATCATTATTACATGTAGAAAAAAATACAGGCAAGCAGCTTTATCTCTGGTTACAGACCCATCCGGATCAGGCTATCTGACAGGCGCGACACGAGCAGCTATCCGACCTGGTCGAAATCGATCCGGGCTATCGGCTGGTGATTGCGGGTCACAACAGAGGAGACAGAAACACCTAGTCCCGGATTTCCTAATCAGCCTACTGTGTGTATTATGACCAGAGGCGGGAACCGGTTACGGTTTAGGGTGATTTTCCCGCTGCTTCTTCACCATGGAGACCAGATGTGAAAAAAGAGCAACCAGCCACGCTTGGTGAATTACGAAAGTCAGGCTTCGAAATTCGTACTGTACGTGAAGAATTACGCCACAATCTAATGCTGCGCCTGGCTGGTGAAGAAGAACCTTTTCCCGGGATTGTGGGCTATGATGACACCGTCATACCGCAGCTGGAGAATGCGATCCTGTCAGGACAGGATATGATCCTGCTGGGAGAAAGAGGCCAGGCGAAATCACGGATAATACGCAGCCTGACCTTGCTGCTGGACGAATGGACCCCGGTCATAGAGGGCGTAGATATCCCGGAAAATCCGTTCAAACCGGTCAGTGCTGAAGCCATCAACCTGATTGCAAAAAAAGGGGATAAGACACCAATCGCCTGGTTACACAGGGACAGACGCTACGGGGAAAAGCTCGCCACACCAGATATCACCATCGCCGATCTGATTGGTGAAATCGACCCGATCAAGATTGCCGAAGGACGCTATCTGTCCGACATAGAGGCTATACATTACGGTCTTATCCCACATACCAATCGTGGCATATTTGCAATCAACGAACTACCCGATCTGGCTGAACGCATACAGGTTGGCCTGTTGAATGTAATGGAAGAGAGGGATATTCAGATACGCGGCCACAAGGTTCGCATGGATCTGGATATACTGATCGTCGCCACGGCAAATCCGGAAGATTACACCAACAGAGGCAGGATCATCACGCCGCTCAAAGACCGCTACGGCTCCCAGATCAAGACCCACTACCCGCTTTCGATCATGGAAGAAATCAGCATCGTGGAACAGGAGTACACGAAACTGGAAATGGGTGAATACAAAGTGATCGTACCTGGTTTTATGCAGGAAATCATCGCTGAAATTACTCACCAGGCCCGGCAATCTCCCGACATCAATCAAAGATCCGGCGTATCGGTTCGCACTTCCATCGCCAACTATGAGGCTATGCTGGCAAACGCTTTACGCCGTGCTATTCGAACAGGTGAACAGGCCATCGTTCCCAGGATCTCGGACCTGACATACATCACGGCTTCATTTCAGGGCAAGGTCGAATTTGAAGCCATGGAAGAAGGCCGCGAAGAGAAGATCCTGGAACGTCTCGTTCAAACAGCAGTCAAGTCTGTTTTTGATCGCTATACCGATCTGGAAATTATGTCGCTGGCTGCACAGCAGTTCTCGGAAGGGCAGTATGTCACCACAGGTGAATCACTGCCATCCAGTGAATATGAAAAGCTGATCAGGAAAATTGATGGGCTCGCAGATGCTGTCTCAAGCATTGTGTCCAGCGATTACGATCTGATCAGCGCTTCAGCCGTAGAATTTATCCTGGAGGGATTGCATTTAAGTGAACTATTGAACAAGGATCAGGTGGGAGGTCGAAGCACCTATCATAATTAACCAGAAAAGCTCTGCACAAGCGGG
>CAZNFE010000414.1:0-2949 GCA_964571945.1 uncultured Pseudomonadales bacterium | reverse complement strand
CTCGTTTTTCCTCAAAGCTGACATCGACCTGGTCGACACTATCCACCACAGCAAGGACTGGCGCCGAAAGCAGCAATTAGGCCTCCGATGAATGGCAGGTTGGTCTCTCGTTTGAACACAATATAGGACCGATGTGATTGAAGAATACGAGCATAAACGCCGTACCATGGTACGGAGTCAAGTATTTTGAGGAAATTCGCCTGGAATATTCTATAACCGGAAGTTAACCGGCATTGCTGCCTGGTGAGAAATGCTGGTCAAGGTCATCTGTGTGACCCCGGTTGGAGTGAATCGATAATAGGACAATAGCTATCGTCCTGGTTAGATTTACATTGCGCCAGAAGTTTCTTTAATGACTGTTCAAGTCGTCTCAAATCTTTCATTTTTGATTTAACCGTGTGGAGTTTGTGCTCTGCCAGTTCCTGAACCTGGTGACAGGGGCTATCATTTAGTGCCAGTAAATGAATGATTTCTTCCAGAGTGAATCCCAGGTCCTGCGAACGCCTGATAAATCGAATGCGCTCAATCGTCTCATCAGGATAATGCCGATATCCCTGCCGTGGTTTCACTGGCTGCGCGATCAATCCTCGCCGCTCATAGAATCTGATTGTCTCAATGTTGACACCGAGTTCTTTTGCAACCTTGCTGATTGTTTTCACCATTTATTCGACTCTTGATCTGGCTGGCTACTTTTCTCGCTGGAGGACATATTTGATCTGTGTTGTGATGAGTTTACGCAGTCAAATTTACGTGTCCAGCCTGATTCTACATAAAAAATACAGGAAAACGTGACCGGTATATTTCTGCGAAGATACTTAGGTGAGTTGTTAGCCCTAAGTCTGACACCCTTCTAGCAGTGCATTCTGAATGGCTTTTTGCTGCACTTCGCCTACGCCAATGCTGGTGAGGTAGTTCAATGGGCCACCAAATCTTTCGTCCAGACCATCCAGGAACTCACTCATGGCGTCCTCCGGGACACCAGCAACATGTAGCAGCGTTTCTCTCGACATGCCATTTGGCAAGCCCATATTCTGTTCGATGAATTTCACCTGGCGCTCACAGTCGCGGTTGGTGAGAGCGTAGTCTGTTTGAATGACCTCTCGTGCGACGCCAAGAATGGACAGAACCAGTGCTGTGGTAACGCCAGTGCGATCCTTGCCAGCCGTACAATGGATCAGCAGGGGATGTTGATCCGCATCAGCCATTACATCGAAGATACCTCTCCAGGGCGCCGGGTCAAAATCCAGGTACCCAAGGTAGCGATCTCCTGAGATGCCTGTGTCACCAACCAGATTATTAAGCCGCTCTGATCCGTCATTTGGAATGACGGGATGCCACGCGTATCGAGCTCCCATGCCTTCCAGGGGGCCCCGGTTCTGGTCTCGAATCTCGTCTGCACGGCGCAGATCAATCTGCGTTTTAATGCCTAACTCCGCGACGTGATCCAGATCAGTCTGGCTCATTCGGTCCTGCCGACCGGCACGAAAATAACGACCCCACCGGACTTTACGTCCGTGCAGACCCTCGTAGCCACCAATATCACGAAAATTAAAGCAACCCTCGAATCGGTGATGTCTTGCGTCGAAATCATCTATCAAAAATCTACCTCCGAAGTCGCGGTAAAGTGTCAGATCAAAACTTTCAGCCATTGGCACAAGCGATGAAAGCGAGCAGATCGCAGCTTAACATATGGCAGTCGATACCCTTCCGCGGTTAAGGATGCAGGATCTACAATCGAGATCGCCACGGGCTCCCTTCTTTTGGATAAGGATATTGCAGATAATATTCAGACTTCATTTTGACAAAATCGTTGGCGACCTCAAATGCATCGATCACGGCATCAGGTAAAGGCCCCTTCTTTGCAGCCAGCATGATTGGTTCCAGCTGTTCAATTCGTGAAACGCCAATCAGGATTGCATCTCCCAGGTTACCATCTACGGCGGAATGGTGCTGGGTCCAACGAACCGTGGCCTCCAAAACGCTGATACCCGCATGGTCGGCTGCATGCTCAATCGCATCGAGCGCCTCGAACATCTCATCCCGATTAAGATAGCGTTCTTCATACTGTTTGATGCGCCGTGACTGGGCAAACCTGTCTACACCTTTAACCGGTGCTACACCTTTTTTGTATTTACCGGTTAGAAAACCACTTGCAAGCGAACCATGGGTATAATATTTGATTTCATAATTTCGCAATACCGGGATGAGCTCATACTCGGCAGTGCGATTAAGCGCGTTATATACTCCCTGATAAACCGTGGGAATCACATATCCCTGCCGTTGACAGTATTGGCATATCTCAACAACCTGCCAGGCTGGAAAATTGGACAACCCAAACTGTTCGAACTTGCCTGCAACATGGCACGCATTCATTTCAGCAAGAGTATCTTCCAACATGATATCTGTGGGTGGCATGTGGATGTAATAAATAGCTACTGAATCTCGCTGGAGTGCAGTTAAGGTCTGTTCCATTTGAGTGACTGGTCCGCCGTCCAGGGCAGGGTGGTACTTGGTGCCGACCCTTACCGAACGACCCGCAGGTACCCTGCCTATCACTGCTTCACAGTTACCGTTCTGATAAATCCGGGAAGTATCAAGTTCCTGACCGCCGAGGTTTGAAAATGATGTTAACAATTCGTTACAGGATTCATCACTGGCAAGCGGGTGATCCCGCGTCGTCTCTTTTGGCTTGCTGAATGCAACTGCACCCAGCACCACCGGTGCTGCCTGGGTTCTTATGATCCTATCCGACATGGTGTCTGTCCTTTGTAGCAGAATGTGATTTGTCTGAGGATTCTCATCCCGACCCTATAGCCAAATGCAAAAGGAACCACAAGGGTTTTGAGTATGCGGGAGGGATTGTTCTCGTGCATCCCATGCACTCGACCCTTCGGGCGCCGTCGCTTCGCTCCTGCGACCAAATCGGCTTTCCTGCCGATTGGTCGAACC
>CAZNFE010000413.1:0-2953 GCA_964571945.1 uncultured Pseudomonadales bacterium | reverse complement strand
GAAAGCGACTGTGACGAGCGCAGTGGCGAATGCCAGGGTGAATGGGAGTGAAATCCGCCATATCGATTTCTATAGCTGCTTCCCTGTGGCCGTTGAAATGGCATGTGAAGTGCTGAATCTGGATGTAAATGATCCCCGGGGCTTCACTGTAACCGGTGGCTTGCCCTATGCTGGTGGCCCTGCCAGTGCTTACACGTTGCACTCGCTTGCTACCATGGTAAGCAGACTCAGGAATAACCCGGGCGATAAGGGGCTGGTCACCGGTAATGGCTGGTATCTGACCAAACACTCGGCTGCTGTATTGTCATCTGCTCCCAAAATGGATGGCTTGCCGCGTTCAGGTCTGCTGGATAATTTACCGTCGGATCATGTGCCCACTGAACCAGTGGCCGTTGCCGAAGCACCCTCGGGTAAGGGCGTCATCGAGACCTATACGGTCGCATACGGAAGGGATGGCAAGCCTGAGCTTGGTATAGTGCTGGGCAAAACCACCGGGGGAAAAAGGTTTCTGGCGAACACGCCGGATGATCCCGCGCTGCTGGAGGAATTCTTATTGGCGGAGCGGGTCGGACAAACAGGGCGACTGAGCCAGCAGGATGGCAGAACGATTTTTGATATCGGCTGACGGAAGTAAACCTTAATTGGATGACCTGAAGACATGACGGGACCGGAAGATCAGCACTGGCAGCCAGGACGGCAGAACCTTTGTTGATTGTTGCCATGATGCGTACTGTGATCAGGGGCTTTGCAAGCTATGAACTCAGATCCAGGATTTGGATAATTCCAGGTTCTTCATCGCAACATCAGTTCTGGCGTACCCACCCTGACTCGCCGGAGTCTGTTCTCTCGGTTGAAGACCCAGCATGACACAAAAACTCTCGAATGCGGTGCCGATTTCTACGCTAAATCCCTGGGCGTCCATCATATGGTTGATTGATCGTTTGGTTGTTTCCAGGCCGATAGGATTGTCCAGATAGTTGGTGGCTACCCGGTCAGCATAAGCCATGGTCTCGCGTGCCAGCTCGCTGCTCTTGTATACACGATTAACGAAGCCTAATCGATGACACTCATCGGCAGTCATGAAACGGTGTTCAAACAGAATTTCTTTAGCCTTCTTTGGCCCGATATCCCATGGTGCAGAAAAATACTGCGTTTGACCTGGTAAAAACATCGCATTCTCGTCGGCAAATATCAGATCCATCGCTGCAGCAATCATCCAGCCACCAAAAATGCAATATCCGTCCACCATCGCAATAGTGGGTTTTCTTAGATTTCGCCACTTGAGGGTATTTTGAACATTTATCTCCTTCAGATTGTCGTAGATACCCTTTGGATCGACTTTGGCGTGATCGTTAGCTACACGATATTCACGATCTTCTTTGGTGCCTACGTCGTGACCGGCTGAAAAAGTTCCACCGGCACCCGATAATACGATGGCGCCAATACCACCATCGTCATCTGCCAGCGTAAGGGCATGATCCAGTTCCTCACGCAGTTGCCAGCTTTGTGCGTTGAGATATTGGGGTCGATTCAAGGTTATCTGTGCAACTTTGCCGGATTTAAAAGTGATTTGTTGGTAATTCATTGCAGCCTTCCTGTATATTCCTGCCGAGTTGAGTGATACTTATAGCAGAAGATCACTATAGATATAAGGTGCCGGTTTATGGCGATTCAGGCAGATGATTGGTGGAAATCTGGTACTTTGTTTTTTCATGTACTTGAGGAAGCTGTAATGAACAGATTCCGTTGTGCCTTTCTATTGATCCTGTTTTCCGCCGCCGGGTGTGAGAGCGATGTCACCCCGGTTCTTACCTGTGAGCCTGGTGGTGGATTGACACCCGTGTGCGGCTTTCAGAATCCGGAAGACATGGCGCAGGTACCTGACACCGGCTGGCTTCTGGTCAGTCAGTTCGGCCGGATGGATGGCTCTGTACCCGGCAACCTGGCCCTCTTCAATCTCGGCAATGAAACTTTGCAGCCTGTTTTCCCGGCAACACAGCCCATGAATGCGCCGGGGTGGGGTGAAGCCGGGTGCACCATACCAGGGAAGGAATTTGCGCCGCATGGGCTGGATCTGGCGAGATTGCCTAATGGTCAGTTGAGACTCCTGGTAGTCAACCATGGGGGCAGGGAATCGGTGGAGTTTTTTGAAGTGCAGAATATCTCACCCCAACCAGCCGTGATCTGGCGCGGATGCGTGGCAGGGCCTGAAGATGCTTTTTTTAATGATGTGGTGAACCTGTCAGATGGTGGCTTCCTGGTTACCCACATGATGCCAAAGAGCGCCCAGTTCACGTCACAGTTGAAAGGAATGCTGGGGTTGGATACCGGATATGTCCTGCAATGGTCACCGGGTGCAGGCTTTACTGAAGTCACCGGCACGGACAGTCCTTTCCCTAACGGCATAGAAATATCAGCAGATGAAAAAGTAATTTACGTCAACATCTATCTGGCTAGTGAAGTTCGGAAGATCAGGCTCGCAGATGGTGCATTGCTTGGCAAAGCCGAGGTGGCGCGTCCAGACAATATCACCTGGGCTCCCAACAACCATCTTCTGGTGGCATCGCACACGGACAACTTAACGGAATTGCTGGCGTGTCAGGATCTGAATCAGGGAGCGTGTGGATACAGTTTTGAAATCGTGGCGCTTGATCCGGTTACCATGGCGCGTAACACCATAATAAGTCATCGCGGTGCACCAATGGGTGCAGCGACGGTTGCATTAGAGATAGGTCAACGTATCTATATGGGATCATTTGCCGGTGATCGTATCGTCTATACGGATCTGATTCGATAACTGTAGTCGTGGTGAAATACCCCCGGTTTACACCACGTATGGCGATGGGCAATACCTGGTTCTTCGTTTTATGGAATAGTTGGCCTCTAAACAACTACCAACATTGCTCAGATTGTAAGCCTGTATCGATCCCTGCCTGGCATGTGGATTTGGCAG
>CAZNFE010000412.1:0-2970 GCA_964571945.1 uncultured Pseudomonadales bacterium | reverse complement strand
TTGCAGGCGATCTGGATTAATACCTGGAATCGGGATATGGCTCCCTATACGGTATACCAGAATGGCAATAAACACGAACAACAGTCTATAGCGCAGCTCAGACAAGCCACTTTGCTTGCCACCAAGCGTTTTATTCGCCTGACTCTGTACTAACGGTTTTGCCATTTATTCCTCGATCTTGCCGCCAGCTGCTTCGATCGCAGCCCTGGCACCTTTTGTCACCGCAATACCCTTTAATGTAATCGCTTTGGTAATTTCCCCTGAACACATCACTTTCGCGCGCAGGATACTTCCGCTGATCACATTGGCTGCTTTCAATGCAGCCAGATCGATAACATCTGTATCCATTTTTTGCAGTTCGCCCAATCTGATCTCTGCCGTGGTAGCCGCCTGCCTTGAGGTAAACCCAAATTTAGGCACCCGCATCTGTAACGGCATTTGCCCGCCTTCAAAGCCTGGTTTTACACGACCACCCGATCGGGATTTGAGCCCCTTGTGACCACGTCCACAGGTTTTACCAATGCCACTGCCCATGCCTCGGCCAACTCGTTTTCTATTAGTCTTGCTGTTGGCTGCGGGACTCAATTCATTCAATTGCATGGGTTACTCTCCCTCAACCTTGACCATATATGAAATTTTGTCGATCATGCCCCTGATTGACGGCGTGTCTTCCAGCTCGACTGTCTGGCTAATCCTGCGCAGACCCAAACCCTTCGCGCACGCTTTGTGAGCCGCTAATCGACCAATCGTACTGCGGGTCAATGTCACACTTAGTTTTTTCTTCGCTTTGGTCATTGCTCTTCAAACCTGTTCCTGAAGGAGATTGCGTTAAGCCGTGCCTGTCGGAATACTGTACCACCGCATACATCTCGTACACTTCGCTACCGGCTGCTTTGACATAAACTAACTCGCTATTTCTTCGACTGTCTTACCACGTTTATCAGCTACACTCTGCGGTGAGCGCATATTTTTTAGGCCTTCAAATGTGGCTCTGATCACGTTCACTGGATTAGTTGAGCCATAGCATTTTGCAAGTACATCCTGAACACCGGCAACTTCCAGAACCGCTCTCATGGTCTTCCCGGCGATAATACCGGTACCTTCTGAAGCTGGTTGCATGTATATCTTTGACGCTCCATGCCTGCCATTAATCGGATACTGCAAGGTGGTTCCCTGCAGTTCTACTTCGATCATCCCTCTGCGAGCAGCTTCCATCGCTTTTTGAATAGCCAGGGGGACCTCACGTGCTTTACCGCGGCCAAATCCAACCCTGCCGTTGCCATCGCCCACGACTGTCAATGCAGTGAAGCCAAAAATTCGGCCTCCCTTCACTACCTTTGCGACTCGGTTTACCTGAACCAGCTTTTCCTGTAAACCTTCTTCATTATCCTGGTTGTTATACGCCATTACCTAACCTCAAAACTGTAGTCCACCTTCACGGGCGGCATCTGCCAGCGCTCTAATTCTGCCATGGTACTTAAATCCGGAGCGATCAAAGGCAACTTTGTTAATGCCAGCAGCTTTAGCCCGTTTTGCGATCAAGCTGCCTACTTTGCTTGCGCCATCTTTGTTTCCGGCGGCACCTTTTCTCAAATCCTTATCTAAAGTTGATGCGCTTGCCTGAACCATATCACCGGTTGCAGAGATGATCTGCGCATACATATGTCTTGGCGTTCTAAAAACACACAGTCTTGGAACACCCATCTCTCGCATATGTTTTCTACCGCGACGCGCTCTCCGTAGTCGTGCGTCCTTTTTGTTAATCATAATCTTGCCTTTCTATCTGCTCAGATCTAATCCAGAATTAGTGCCAATGAACCACTACTACTTCTTCTTCGCTTCTTTACGTTTCACATACTCATCAGCATAACGAACTCCCTTACCTTTATATGGCTCGGGTGGCCGAAAAGCTCTGATCTCGGCTGCGACCTGCCCAACAAGCTGTTTGTCAATTCCCTTGATTACAACCTGCGTCTGGGTCGGTGTTTCTATCTCCACACCCTCAGGAACCGCATACACAACTGGGTGCGAAAACCCCAATGTCAAATTCAACTCCTTTCCCCTCATCTGGGCTCGATAGCCAACTCCCAGCAGTTGTAACTCTTTGACGAAACCCTCTGAAACACCAGCGACCATATTGCTGACCAGCATTCGGGTGGTTCCTGCCATGGCTATGTTATTCTTGCTTTCCTCCAGCGGAGATACTCTGAGTTCACCTTCGATCTGCTCGACTTGAATTGCATCGTGCAATCTCAGACTCAGATTTCCTTTTCCACCTTTTACATTTACCTCTCTCCCACTGATTGAAACTTCCACTCCTTTGGGTAGTTTCACGGGACTGTTTGCAATTCGGGACATCGTATTAACCCTAAAAGACAGTACAAAGGAGTTCACCACCCAGACCCGCTGCGCGTGCAGCACGGTCAGTCATGACTCCCTTATTGGTAGAAAGAATGACGACTCCCAATCCGCCACGTACTAACGGGATCTGATTTTTCCGTTTGTACAACCGCAGTCCCGGCCTGCTCAAGCGCTGTATTTCTTCTATCACAGGCTTATCTTCGAAGTACTTTAATTCAATCGTCAACTCGGGTTTAATTTCTTCGCTCACGGAATAGTCGATGATATACCCTTCTTCCTTCAAGACATGAGCAACCGACACTTTGGTCGATGCGGAAGGCATGGAGATTGTCTTAATACCTGCACGTTGCGCATTGCGCACGCGTGTCAGCATATCAGCTAATGGATCTTGCATTGTCATTTATTCATGCACTCCTGTTACTACCAACTTGCCTTAATCAAGCCAGGGATTTCTCCTCGCATGGCGGCTTCACGCAGCTTAGTCCGACCCAGGCCAAATCTTCTGTATACACCACGAGGCCGACCGGTCAATCTGCAACGCCTTCGTTGCCTGCAGGGGCTTGCATCTCGCGGCAGTTTCTGTAGTTTTAACTGGGCTTCCCAATGTTC
>CAZNFE010000411.1:0-2976 GCA_964571945.1 uncultured Pseudomonadales bacterium | reverse complement strand
TGATGCACGCGAACGACTCTGCTAAGGATGATCTTGAAAAAACCATCAAAGGTCTGGAAAAGAATTTAACGGAACAGGAAACCAAGCGCGACGAGTTGCAGACGCAACTGGATGAAGAGCAGGCACACAGGAAGCAGGAACGCAAAAAAGTGATGCAAGCTGCCGAGGAAACCCGGCAGAAACGCTATGCACTGGTTGAGAATCTGGTGATGGACACGTTATGCGACTATGGTGCTTCCCTTAAGAATTTACCCGCAGAGGAGAAGGTTACATTACTGTTTGAGCGCGGCGGTCGACACTGGGCCAACAATAGAACCAGAATCTATGTCCTGAACAAGAAAGATTTGCTGGCCTGCCAGCGAAATGACCTGGACAAAAACGGCTTGATCGAGAGTGCCATCAGCTATAATTTTTGAATCTCACCCAATCCAGGTGATTTACAAACACTGCCTGGAAACGCATGATTGTTGTTTTGGTTGAACAAATCAGGAGAGATCGCCTCTTCTGATACAAACCGGAACACACTATGGCACATCCACATTGGGAGAATCCGGAAGTTCTCGGCATGGGCAGATTGCCTTCCCGCAGCCCTCTGATACCCTTCAGCACTACCGAACAAGCCCTTGCGAGAGATCGCACCAAGTCCCCCTGGTTCAAGTCCCTCAATGGGAACTGGCGGTTTCTGCGTGTAGATCACCCCGATTCAGCACCTGCTGACTGGGCGCAACCGGCTTGCAGTGATGCACACTGGCCCAAGATAAAAGTCCCCGGTCTCTGGACCCGTTCAGAGTTCATAGACAAACCCATCTACACCAATGTGTTGATGCCATTCAAAAATGAACCGCCGCTGGTTCCTAAGCAGAATCCCACCGGTTTATATAGAACACATTTCACGCTACCAAAAGACTGGCAACAAAAAAGGGTTGTTATTCATCTGGGTGGTGCTGAGAATTGCTATTACCTGCATTGTAATGGTAAGGAAGTCGGCTTCGCCAAAGATTGTCGTTTGCCTTCCGAGTTTGACCTCACCTCCTACGTCAAAGCAGGCAGGAATCTGATCGCAGTGAAAGTACTGCGCTGGAGTGATACCAGCTACATCGAAGATCAGGATCAGTGGTGGCACGCCGGTATCCATCGTGATGTATTCCTGTACGCTACCCATGAGACCCACATTCGCGATCTTTTTGTCAGAGCCAATCTGGATGGGAATCTAACCCGCGGCTCACTTCACACCACGGTCAGATTAGGTGGGATCGACCGGTCCTGTCTCGGACATACCGTGAAGCTTGAACTCTATTCCGAAACAGGCAAATCCGTTCTTAAGAAACCAATGCTTAGGACAATCGATCAATCACACTATTATGCGGTAGTTGGTAAAGGCAGCTCTCTGGAATTCAAATGTAACCTGACAAGACCAAAGCACTGGACAGCAGAAACGCCCGTGCTCTATACACTGGTGGCCACGCTGCTTGATCCAGGCGATCACGTTATCGAGTGCGCAAGTGTAAAAACAGGATTCAGACAAATTGCCATCAAAGATCGCGAGTTGCTGATTAATGGCCAGCCCGTGCTGATTCGCGGCGTCAATCGTCATGATCATTGCGACACGACCGGGAAGGTGCTAACGGAAGAATTATGGCGCCTTGATATTGAAACCATGAAACAACACAACATCAATGCGGTGCGTACGAGCCACTACCCAAATGACTCCCGTTTTTATGAACTTTGCGATGAGTATGGTCTTTACGTGATCGATGAGTGCAATATAGAAGCACACCATCACTATGCGCAATTAGGCAATGATCCATTCTGGGGTGTTGCATTCCTGGATCGTGCGATCAGGATGGTCGAGAGAGACAAAAATCACCCCAGTATTATCATGTGGAGCATGGGTAACGAGACTGGCTTCGGACCCAATCAACTGGCAATGACTGCCTTTATTCGGGAATATGATCCCTCCAGGCCGATTCACAACGAAAACGCCATCTGTGAACAGGGTGTCAGTCAGCGCTGGACTCAAAATTCGCATGGTTCAGACGTCGTTTGCCCGATGTATCCCCAGGTAGATGAAATCGTCAATCACGCCGTAAACACGGATGACCCCAGGCCGCTCATCATGTGTGAGTATGCGCATGCCATGGGCAACAGCGGCGGCAACTTAAAGGAGTACTGGGAAGCTATCGAATCCCATCACGGCCTTCAGGGTGGATTCATCTGGGAGTGGCTTGATCATGGCCTGCTTGAAAAACACAATGACACACCCTACTGGGCATATGGTGGTGATTTTGGTGAATCGCGTCACGACCTGAACTTCGTCTGTGACGGTCTCTGCTGGCCTGACAGGACGCCTCACTCTTCATTGCTTGAGTACAAAAAGATAATTGAACCGGTTGCTGTCACACGATTACCGGGGAATCGATTTCAGATTAAGAATAAAAACTATTTCACAACTCTTGCCTGGCTGCACGCTTCATGGCAAGTAGATATCAATGGTATCCGTTCCCAGTCAGGGCGACTGGCAGCCCTGAATACGGGACCGCAGGAAAGTACAGTGATTGAAGTGCCTTATGCTCGTCCGGTACTCAAACCTGGTCAGGAAGCCATACTTACGATCAGCTTCACGCTAGCCAACGATATGAGCTGGGCGTCAGCGGGTTTTCAGATAGCATGGGCGCAATTTCGAATCGCACATCGCAAAGCTGCGTTGCCCAAATTCAGGGGGCAATGCAGACTCAGTGAACAACCTGGCAGCAAGCGGAAAAAGAATGCCCGGACACGTGTCATTGAGACAGAAAATACATCCATTGTTTTTGGCAGAAAGGGTCTGGAGAGCTGGCAGTTCAAGGGGCAACAGATTGTTGCGGATGTTCCATTTGTTAATCTCTGGCGCGCACCAATGGACAACGATGGTATTAAGGGAATGCGTGGTCAGGATAACAAAGCTCTCGGCAGATGGCTAAAGCTCGGACTGGATCG